>NZ_JBJGZA010000005.1:0-209628 GCF_054050255.1 Geodermatophilus sp. SYSU D00700
CGTCCTCCCTCACCGCCGGCCGTGAGGGAGGACGCCGCAC
Organism: Geodermatophilus sp. SYSU D00700; assembly: GCF_054050255.1. NCBI lineage: Bacteria > Bacillati > Actinomycetota > Actinomycetes > Geodermatophilales > Geodermatophilaceae > Geodermatophilus > Geodermatophilus sp. SYSU D00700. Next base: position 41 of record NZ_JBJGZA010000005.1, read on the forward strand.
GATCAGGTCACCTGATCACCGACCGGCAGACCGGCCGCCTCCTCACGCGAGGAGGGCCGCGGCCTCCTCGTCGGCGTCGGGCTCGGCGACGGTGGCTCCGGGCAGCCGCACGGTGAAGACCGTCCGGCCCGGCACGCTGTCGACGGCGACCGTGCCCCCGTGCCCCGCGACGACGGCTGCCACGATCGCCAGGCCCAGGCCGGTGCTGCCGTTGGCCCGCGACCGCGAGGAGTCCCCGCGGGCGAACCGTTCGAACACCCCGCCCTGCAGGTCCGCGGGGATGCCGGGGCCGTCGTCGACCACCTCGAGGACCGCCTGCCCGTCCTCGGCGCGCAGCCGGGTGGTCGCCGTCGTGCCGGGCGGGGTGTGGGTGCGGACGTTGGCCAGCAGGTTGGCCAGCACCTGGTGCAGCCGGGCCGCGTCGCCGCGCACCAGCACCGCGGCCGGGGGCAGGTCGACCCGCCAGCGGTGCGCGGGACCGGCGGCGTGCGCGTCGCTGACGACGTCGAGGACCAGCCCGGTCAGGTCGACGTCGCCGCCGTCGAGCTCGCGCCCGGCGTCGAGGCGGGCGAGCAGCAGCAGGTCGTCGACCAGCCCGGACATGCGCACCGCCTCGGCCTCGACCCGGCGCAGCGAGGCGTCGGCCTCCTCGGGCAGCCCCCCGCGGCGGCGGACCAGCTCGGTGTAGCCGCGGATGGAGGTGACCGGGGTGCGCAGCTCGTGGCTGGCGTCGGCGACGAAGCGGCGCAGCCGGGTCTCCGACGCCTGGCGGGCGGCGATGCCCGACTCCACCGAGTCCAGCAGCCGGTTGAGCGCGGCACCGACCCGGCCGACCTCGGTGCGCGGGTCGGTGTCGGCGGCCGGCACCCGGTCGGCCAGCCGCACCTCCCCGCTCGACAGCGGCAGCTCCGCGACCCGGCCCGCGGTGGCCGCCACCCGGTGCAGCGGGCGCAGCGTCCGCCCGATCACCGCCGAGCCGACGAGCCCGGCGGCCAGCAGCCCGAGCAGCCCGACGGCGACCTCGACGACGACCAGCCGCAGCAGGGCCGCCCGCACCGAGTCCAGCGGCAGGCCGGTGACCAGCACCTCGCCGTCGCCGGCCGCGGTCGCGACCACGCGGTAGGAGCCCAGCCCGCCGAGGTCGACCGTCCGCGGCTCGCCGTCGGCGTCCAGGCGGGCGAGGTCGGCCGCCTCGGCGGCGGTCAGCGCCTCCCCGTCGCCCTCCCGGCCGATGACGGCGGCCTCGGTGACGGTGCCGTCCTCGACCCGGGCGCCCAGCGTGCCGTCGCCCTGCCCGGGCACCACCAGGAAGTCCGGGCCCTCGTCGGCCCAGCCGTCCCAGCCGGGCCAGCCACCGGGCCAGGCGGGACCCTCGTCGGCCTGCTCCGAGCGGGCGACCGCGGCCGCGAGCCGGTCGTCCACCTGCCCGAGCAGCTCCCCGCGGACGGCGGTGGCGGCCGCGGTGCCCACGACGGCGAGCACGACGGCGAGCGGCACGAGGAAGGCGCACAGCAGCCGGGTGCGCAGGGACCACCGCCGGGCGCGCGAGCTCATGCGCCCACCGTGCGCGGCGGACCTGCACGTCGCCTGGATGCCGGTCGGGAGTCGGCTGGGGGCCGGGTGCCGCGCCGTGCCCCGCCCGGGCCCCGGTCTCAGGCTCGACGGGTGCAGAGCACCACCCCGGGCGGGACCCGGCCCGCCCGGGCTGTCAGCGGCCGAGGCCCGGGAGCGCCGTCGCCGGGGCGAGGGCAACGTCGCGGTCAGCGCGTCGTCGCGCAGCTACGAGCGCATCCTGCGGACCAACGTCCGAGCTGCTGACCGCCGCCTACCGCTTCCGGCTGCTGGAGCGGGCGCTGGGGCTGACCGGCCCGCTCAGGCCGCCGGGCGTCCCAGCAGCTCGGGGAGGGTGAGCCGGGCGGCCCGCGGGCGGTCGACGACGACGACGTCGGGGCCCGCCGCGGCGGCCTGCATCAGCCGGGCCCAGCGCAGCCCGTGCCGCCGCATCCGGCCCTCGGGGATGCGGCGGCCGCGGATCCGCTGGCCGTCGGCGGCCTCCTCCGGCGAGGCGTCGAGCAGCACCAGCCGCACCCATCGCCCCGCCCCCCGCGCGGTCGCCAGCACGACCGGGCGCCACCAGCGGCTGGTCCACGGATCGGCGAGCACGACCACCGGTGCCGGGCCGGCGAGCGCGTGCAGCACCCGCAGCCGGTGCTGCAGGTGCACCAGCGGGCGCACGACGCGGTAGGGCACGCGGGAGCCGGTGCGCCAGCGGGCGGCGACCTGCTCGGAGTCCACCGACGTCACGCCGGGGACCCCGTCGCCCAGCAGCCGCCGGACCATCGTCGTCTTGCCGCTGCCGGGCAGCCCGCCGACGACGACCAGGCCGCGCCCGCCGTCCTCTCCGGACACGGGGCCCGGCACGGAGTCGGGCACGGGGCCCGGCACGGGCATCGTCGCGGTCGGCACGGCTGCCTCCTCCTGTCCCCGGCGGCGCGGGACGCACCGGCCGGATCGGCGGCGGACGCTACCGGGCCGCTCCCGCACGTGGCCGCTCTCGGCGCGCGGGACCGGGCCCGCCGCAGCGACCCGCGGCGAGCCCGTCGGCGGAGCCGGGCAGAGAGTCGCTCCGTCAGTCGCCGTCGGCGTCCCACCACCAGCCGCCGCGGCCGCCCCACCAGGGACCGGCCGCCTGGGCGGACTGCACGAACTCGGTGACCCGCGCCTCCAGGTCGGCCCGCCACTCGTCGGCCTGCTCCTGGGTGAGGCGGCCCTCCTCGACGGCGGCGGCGATGCGCTCCTCCGCCTCCCCGACGATCGCGGTGACGAGGTCCTCGACGGCGACGCCCTGGGCCTCGGCCACCGAGGCGAGGGTGGCGCCCTCGGCCTCCAGGGCGGTGCGCAGCTCCTCCTCGGACAGGCCGAGGGTCTCGGCGACCACCGAGGACCCGTCGCCCCAGCCGTCGTGCCAGCCGTCGTGCCAGCCACCCCAGCCGCCGTGCCAGGCCCCGGCGTCGTCCAGGGTGGTGGCGACCTCGTCGGCCTGCTCCTGGGTGAGCGACCCGTCGTCGACGAGGCCGGAGAGGGCGTCGCGGATGCGGTCCTCGACCGGGGTGGCGGAGTCGGTGGTCGTGTCGGGGGTGGCCGTGTCGTCGTCGGCGACGGCCGGGACGGCGAAGGCCAGGCCGCCGACGGCCAGGGCACCGGCTGCGGTGGCGATCACGATCTTCTTCCGCACGGGCACACTCCTCGCTCGGGCGGCCGGTCGATCCGGCCGTCGGCTGCGAGCATCGGGCCCGTTCCTGTGACCTTGCTGTCAACCGCCCGTGCCGCGACTGTGGACCCCGGCCCCGGCGGGCCGGGCGCTCAGCCGGCCGCCGGCTCCGGCACGACCGAGCAGGTCCCCGCGGGGATGAACACCCCGGTGTGCCCGTCGGAATCCCACTGGACGACGTAGGGCGGCGCCCCGTGCTCGCCCCGGACCTCCAGCACCCGGCCGGTGCGGTCCGGCTCTCCCTGGTGCGTGGACCGGACGACGATCCGGTCCCCGACGCGTGCCTCCACGGCGACCTCCCAGCGGTGTGGCCCTGCCGTCACGCCGAGCCTGCTCCCCACCCCCGCACCGGGGCAAGGGCCCGGGACACCGATCCCGCCGGGGGCGGGGTGGCCGCCGCGGGCGGAGGAGGAACTCATCCCGACGGGGTGGCGACCGCGGACGGCGACGCGGCCACGGTCGTCGCCGGGCCCGACGGCCGGGAGGTGGTCATGACCGGGGGAACCGCACCCGCGGAACGTCGACTGCTGCGCTCCCTGGGCACACCCGACTCGATGATCGACGAGTTCGACTTCTGGGACCGCCGCCACGAGGGCCGGCGGCTGTTCGCCGAGCTGTTCGGGACCTTCCTCCTCGTGCTCGTCGCCGTCGGCGGCGGGATGGTCGACGCGCGCTTCGGCGGCTCGGCGGTGCCCTACGGCGCCCTCGTCGTCGCCCCGGCGCTCATGGTCACGGCCGTCATCCTGTCCATGGGCACGGTGTCCGGGGCCCACCTGAACCCGGGAGTCAGCATCGCGTTCGCGCTGCGCGGGGACTTCCCGTTCCGCCGGGTGCCCGCCTACGTCGTGGCGCAGGTGCTCGGCGCGGTCCTCGCGACCCTGCTGCTGTGGGCCCTCCTCGGCCGGCAGGGCAGCGCCGGGCTCACCCTCCCCGGCCCGGGGATCTCGGCCACCACGGCGATGCTGTGGGAGGTCGTCCTCACCGTGGGGCTGGTCAGCACGGTCCTCGGCGTGTCCTCGGGGGCACAGAACCTGGGGCCGATCGCCGCGGTCGGCGTGGGCAGCTACATCGCGCTGGCCGGGCTGTGGGGCTCGCCGGTGAGCGGCGCCTCGATGAACCCGGCCCGGTCACTGGGTCCGGCCCTCGTCCTCGGGGACTGGACGGCGTGGTGGGCCTACCTGCTCGGACCCGCCTGCGGCGCGCTGGTCGCCGTGGGCATCGCCGTCGTCCTGCGGGGTCCCGGCGGAGGACGCAGTGGGCGGGCGGCCGCCCAGGGGACGCTGGGCCCGGACCGGCAGGCCGGCCCGATCGACCGGGACGCGACCGCGTCCCCCGCCGGGGACGGTGTCGACGCCGGCCGGCCGCGGGCCGATCGGTCACCCCGCCGGTGAGCCCGCCGCGACACGAGAGCCGGCCCGTCCACCGTCGGGGCCGGCGCCGGGAGGACCCGATGGAACAGCGGACCGGAGCACGCACATCGCTCCTGGCCACGACGGCGGCGGCCCTCGCCCTCCTCGTGACCGCGTGCAGCACCGGGCAGGACGCGGAGACGACCCAGGAGGTGCCGGACACGCCGGGCGTCGACGGCTCGGTCGGGCAGGTCGCCCTCGACGACGTCTTCCTCGACGCCGACGCGACCATCGCGGCGGGTGACTCGGTCGGCCTGCGTGGCGCCCTGACCAACGACGCGGACACCGACGACCGGCTGGTCTCCGTCAGCACCCCCTCGGCCGGGTCGGTCGTGCTGCTCGACGAGCAGGGTGACAGCAGCCCCGACGGCATCGACCTGCCCGCCGACGGCTCGGTCGACGCGACGCAGGGGCAGGTGCGGATGCAGCTCGACGACGTGACGGCCGACATCGCCACGTCGGACACCGTGTCGGTCACCTTCGCCTTCGAGAACGCCGGACAGGTGCAGCTCGACGTGCCCGTCGGGACGTCGTAGGCCCGGTGGTCGGACCCGCCGGCCGAGCGTGCCCCGCCGGTCAGAGCAGCTTCGGGAAGACGGCGAGGAGCACGACCCCGACGAGGGCCATCACCACGCCGGTCCCGAGCAGCAGCCACTGCGAGCGGGGCGCGCGCACCCGCGCCGACATGGCCGCGAAGAAGAGGACGGCGGCGAACAGCACCGTGAGGACGGTGTAGTCGTCGCCGCGCTGGTCGTCGGTGAGGGCGGCCTCGAAGCGCTCCGACGCCTGCGCGTCGAGCTCCGTGGCGGGCCCGGCGCTCCGGCAGGACGTAGGAGGACATCTCGAACGGTGAGCCCGGGGCGTCCGCGGCGGTCCCGCCGCCGCCACCCAGTCCCGGTGGGCGGTCGCCAGCGGCTCGGGGAACCGGGCGACGAGGAAGTCCGCCAGCTCCTCCTCCCCGGAGCCGTGGGCGACGACCCACTGGGTCCACAGCCCGATCTGGTTGGTCAGGCGGGCGTTGGCGAGAGCGGCGGCGCGGGCGGCCTCGATCCGGTCGGCCGAGGCCTCGCTTCGACTCGGCTCACCGCGCACCCCCTCCTCGGACAGGCGTCCACGCTGCGCCCCGGCCCCTGGGCCCGGTGCCATCCCGGCAGGACGGTCCCGCGGCCGCACGCTGCCGCAGCGCGGAAACACCGAGTTCACCCACGTGCCGCCCGCACGGTGCACGCTGCGGGTGTGACCAGCGTCAGCCCGCCGCCCGGGCGCTCACGCGGCGGCCTCCGGGCGCACCCGGTCGCCGCCGCGCTGCCCCTGGTGCTGGCGGTCGTGCTGGCGGTCGGCTCGGCAGGGGTCCGGGACGGGATGGCCGGCGACCCGGTGTCCGTGGCAGCCGCCGAGCCGACGGTCCCGCAGGTGGCCCGCGCGGAGTCCGCCGTCGGCACCGCGCCCGGACCCGCCCCTCCGCCGGCCGTGACCGCGCCACCGGTCGACGCCGCCGGGGTGCTCGCCGCCGTGGGCGCCGCGGCGGCGGAGGCGGGCGGCTCCATCGACCTGGTGGTCGTGGCCGCCGACGGGACGCCGCTGGTCTCCTCCCCGGCCGCCGGCGACGCCGTCTACACCGCCTCGCTGGTCAAGCTGTTCCTCGTCGGCCGGCTGCTGGAGCTGGAGGCCACCGGGGCGGTCGCGCTCACCGACCGCGACCGGGAGCTCATGGAGCGCGCGATCGTGCGCTCGGACGACCCCGCGACCAGCGTGCTGTGGGACCGGTGGGAGGGCGCCGCGCTGGTCACACAGACGGCGGCCGAGGCCGGCCTGACCGCCACCGCTCCCCCGGTGACCGCCGGCCAGTGGGGCGAGGCGACCACCAGCGCGGCCGACGTCGCCACCCTGCTGTCCCGGCTCAGCGGGTGGCTGGGCAGCGGCCCGGCCGCCACCCTGCTCGGCTGGATGCGCGCCACCGCCCCCACCGCCGCCGACGGGTTCGACCAGGCCTTCGGCCTCCTGGCCGGCGGACCGGCCGGGACCGTGGCGGCCAAGCAGGGCTGGATGTGCTGCGTGGACGGCGGCCGGCAGCTGCACTCGGCCGGGGTGCTGCCCGGTGGTCAGGCGGTGGTCCTGCTCGGCGACTTCCCGGCCGCGACGTCGTGGGCCGAGGCCCGGAGCGCCCTCGACACCGCCGCCGCCGCGGTCCGCGCCGCCGTGGGCTGAGCCGCCGGGCGCGGGCCACCGGGCCGGTCCCGGGTCCCTCGGGAGGTGCGACGCCCAGCATCCCCGCAGGGAGCACCCAGGCCGGCGGCAGGCGCGGCGGCCACCGTGCGGACATGGACCGGCCTCCCCACGGCGAGCCCGACCGCTGGCTCTTCGACCCCGACTCCACCCGCGCGCTGGTGCTGGCGCGCCGCTGCCCGGGCGGCCGGGCGGTCGAGGACGTGGTCTCCGACCTCGTCTGGGGCGAGGTCGTGCGGCTGCTGCGCTGGGCCACCGCCGGCACGCACGCGACGGCGGCCCTGCGGACCGGGATCTGGTGGCGGCTGGCCGCCGGGTGCGCGGCGCTGCTGCGCCGGCTGCCGGAGCTGAGCGCCGAGATCGCCGAGCCGTGGTCGCTCGACCCGCCGCCCGCCGTTGCACCCGGGGTCCCCGCCGCCGACCGGATCGGTCTGGTCGCCGAGCGCCTCGCCGCCCTGCTGCGCAGCCGGGAGCCGGTGCCGCTGCGCCGGCTGGCCGCCGAGGTGGACGCGCTGGGCGAGGCCGCGGTGCAGGCCCTCGCGGATGCCTCCTTCGACCACTGGCCTGACGACGCATCGCGATATATCGTTAGCGTCATCCGATACGTCAGGAGGACGTCGTGAACCGCGATCCACGCTTCGAGGGGTGGCGCCCCCGCCACCACCACCACCACCACCGCCCGCACGGCTTCGGTTTCGGCCCCGGGGGGCCCGGCTGGCCCGGGAGCGGCCCCGGCGCCGGCGCGGGCTTCGGTCCCGGTCCCGCGTTCGGTCCCGGGTTCGGTCCCGGCCCGGGCTTCGGTCCCGGCTTCGGCTTCGGGCCGGGACCGGGTGGCGGCCACCGCCGCCGCGGCTGGGGCCGCGGACGGGCTCTCCGCGGTGACGTCCGCGCCGCCGTCCTGCTGCTGCTGGCCGAGGAGCCGATGCACGGCTACCAGCTCATACACGCCATCGCCGAGCGCAGCGGCGGGCGCTGGACGCCCAGCCCCGGCGCCATCTACCCGACCCTCGCCCAGCTCGAGGACGAGGGCCTGGTCACCGTGACCGCCGAGGGCGGCCGCAAGCTCGCCACCCTCACCGAGGCCGGCCGCAGCGCCGTGGAGGACCTGCGCGGCGCCGGGACCGACCCGTTCGCCGGCGCGCCTGACGGCGCGGCCGCGGCCGACCTGCGCGCGCTGCTCGACCAGCTGCACGGCGCGGTCCGGCAGATCGCCCGCACCGGCACCGAGGCCCAGCTCACCGCCGCTGCCGAGGTGATCGCCCAGGCCCGGCGGTCGCTGTACCTGCTGCTCGCCGAGGGCCCCGACACGGCGCCGCCGTCCGCGGCCGAGTGACCCGCACCGGGCGCCGCGGGTGACGGCGCCGGCTCAGGACGCGTCGTCGAGCACCCGGCGCAGCGTCGCGGCGAAGGCCTCGGGCTCGCCGGTCTGGCCGTACTCGCCGCCGAGGAAGCCGTCGTGGCCGCCGGGGAAGACCACCGGCGCCGTCCCCAGCCGCCGGGCCATCGCCTCCCCGGCGCGCTGGGCGAGCTCCCCGTCACCGGCGGCCCCGACGGCCACCAGCACCCGGGTGGGCGCGGCCCGCAGCGCGTCGACGTCGTGCTCGTGGTGGGTGCAGGTGATCAGGTTCTGCGCCAGCAGCACGTCGTCGCGCGAGCCGTCGTCCCCGGCGGGCAGGCCGAAGGTCGCGGGGTCGGGGACCGGTCCCAGGTCGGCCGGCACCGGGCCGCGGTGGGCGACCAGCCGGATGAAGCCGGCCATCCCCACGCCGAACCCGTCCCGCTGGTAGGCCTCGGCCACCGCCCGGGTCGCCGCGGAGGCCTCGTCGCGGTCGGGCAGCACCGCCAGCACCGGCGGCTCGTGCGCCACCAGGGTGCGGACCAGCTCCGGCCGGCGGACGACGAGCTCGAGGGCGTTGACCGCCCCGCCGCTGGTGGCGAAGACGTCGGCCGGTCCGCCGCCGACCGCCTCGAGGACGCGGGCGAGGTCGTCGGCGTGCTCCTCGGGTGTGCTGTGCGCCGCGCCGTCGGTGCGCCGGCTGCGCTCGACGCCGCGGGGGTCGTAGGTGACGACCGTGCGGTCGGGGAAGTACCCGGCCAGCGTGCCGAAGCCGGAGGCGCCCATCGGGAAGCCGACCAGCAGGAGCACGGGCGCCTCGGGGCTGCCGGGGGCGGCGGGACGGACGTCGTAGGTGAGCTGCGCGCCGGGGACGTCGAGGAGCTGGGTGCGGATCTCGCGGGCGGTGGTGGTCATGGCTGCCTCCGGGGGTGGTGGGGTCGCAGGGTGGACTCCCCCGGCCCGCCGTTCTCATCGCCGCCGGTCCGGACCTGCCGCGCGGGGGCGGGCGTGCCACGCTCCGGCATGGCCTTCGACCTCCACCGGACCGACGGCGAGGTGCTGCACTTCGACGACGCCGCCCGGTTCAGCTTCACCGCGACCGGTCACCTCGTCGTCTACGACTCGCACGGCAACAAGACCCTCTACAGCCACCACAGCTGGAACTGGCTCGAGGAGCCCGTCCCCCCGCCGCGCCCGATGCGCTGAGCGGCCGGCCCGCGCGGCGTCGGGCAGAGTGCGGGTGCCGACGACGGGAGGAGCGGGGATGGGTGCGCGGGCCAGGCTGGGCGGGGTGCTCGCGGACGCGCTGCTGGGCCTGCCCCTGCGCGCGACGCCGTACACGGTGGAGCGGGACGTCGCCGTCCCGATGCCCGACGGGGTGTCGCTGCTGGGCGACCACTACCGCCCGGCCGCCGCCACCGGTCCGCTGCCGGTGGTGCTGGTCCGCCTCCCCTACGGCCGGGCCGGGCTGTTCGCGCACGCCTTCGCCGCGCCCTACGCCCGGCGCGGGTTCCAGGTGTTCGTGCAGTCCACCCGCGGCACCTTCGGCTCGGGCGGGCACTTCCGGCCGTTCACCACCGAGCACGAGGACGGCCTGGCCACCCTCGCCTGGGTGCGCGCGCAGCCGTGGTGCGACGGCCGGGTGGCGATGACCGGCGGCAGCTACTTCGGCCACACGCAGTGGGCGGTGGCGCCCTACGCCGACCCGCCGCTGGTGGCGGTCTCCCCGCACGTCACCGGGGCGCGGATCACGTCGGCCTTCTACGACCACGGCGCCCCCGGGGTGGAGAACGCCCTGCGGTGGTCGGTGGCGATCGGCCGCCAGGAGGCCGGCGGGGTGCCCGCTCCGCTGCTGCGGCCCCTCCTGCGGACCCGGGTCGAGCGGGCGCTGCGGCGGCTGCCGCTGCAGGCCGCCGACACCGCCGCCACCGGGGCGCCGGTGCCCTTCTGGCGGGACTTCACCGCGCACGCCGCACCGGGGGACCCGTTCTGGGACACCGCCGACCACGACGACGCCGACCTCAGCCGCATGCCGCCGGTCAGCATGGTCACCGGCTGGTGGGACCTGTTCGCCGCCGCCCAGCTCGCCGACTTCGCACGGCTGCGCGCCGCCGGCGTCCCGGCCCGGATCGTCGTCGGCCCCTGGATCCACGGCGAGCCCGCCGAGCTGCGGGCGATCCTGCGCACCGACGTCGCCTGGCTCGACCACCACCTGCGCGGCGGGCCGGCGCCCGGCGGCGCGCCGGTGCGGCTGTACCTGCAGCAGGCCGGCCGGTGGCTGGAGTCGGAGTCGTGGCCGCCGCCGGGTAGCCGTCCGGTCCACCACCACCTGCGGGCCGGCGGCGGCCTCACCCGGGACCCCGAGCCCGGGAACGCCGCGCCCAGCGAGTTCACCCACGACCCGGCCGACCCCACGCCCACCATCGGAGGCCCGCTGCTCGAGCGGCCGGGCAAGCAGGCCGACAACCGCCCGGTGGAGGCCCGCGACGACGTGCTGGTCTTCACCGGGCCGGTGCTCGACCGCGACGTCGACGTCGTCGGGCACGTGCGCGCCCGCGTGCACGTACGCCCCGACCTCGAGCACGCCGACGTCGTCGTGCGGCTGTGCGACGTCGACCCCGGCGGGGTGTCGCACAACGTCGTCGACGGCATCCGCCGGCTGGACCCGCGCAGCGTCCCGGCCGACGACGTCACCGTCGGCACCGACGGCGTGCTGGCCGTCGACGTGGAGCTGTTCCCCACCGCCTACCGCTTCCGGGCCGGGCACCGGCTGCGGGTGCACGTCGCCGGCGGCGCCTTCCCCCGGTTCGCCCGCAACCTCGGCACCGCCGAGCCCTTCGCCACCGCGACCGCCGGGCGGCCGTGCCGGTTCGAGGTCCACCACGACGCCGCGCACCCCTCCCGGCTGGAGCTGCCGGTCCTGTCCTGACACACGACGGCGCCCCCTCTCCGCAGAGAGGGGGCGCCAGACCGTGAGCCGAGGGTGTGGCCCCTCCGCAGGGTCCCGCCGCGAGCGTGCGAGCGGTGGGGGGCGGAGGGGTCCTTCGATCAGCCGGCGAGCTCGCCGGCCAGCTCGCCCTCGAAGGCCTCCTGGATGACCTCGGCGCCGCCGGGGACGTCGGCCGGCCGCAGGATGATGCTCTGCGTGCTCGGCGACACCCCGGTCTCGAAGCCCTCGATCGGCACGATCAGGCCCCCGGTGTCGACCTCCTGGAGCTCGTCGAAGGCAGCGCGGACGCCTTCACGGGTGAGATCACCGTTCTCGCAGGCCGCGTCGAGCACCTGGTTCATCACGTCGCCCATCGCGTAGCCGAAGATCGCGCCGAGGCTCGGCGTGGTGTTCGGGAAGGCCGACTGGTACTGCTCGAGCAGCTCGGGCTGGGCGTCCCACGACGTGACCGGCGAGGCGACGTACAGGTGGTCCTTGAGCCACTGCGCCGAGGGGCCCTGCAGCAGGCCCGGCGCGAACACCGGGTTGCTGCCCAGGATCGGGACGTCGAGGCCCTGGGCCTGGGCCACCGCGGCGACCGAGGCGGTCGCCGCCGGGCCGACGGTCAGCACGATGGCGTCGACCCCCTCGGCGGCGAACTGGGTGACCTGCGCGGACATGTCCTGGTCGGTGGACTTGATCTGCGCCGGGATGACGGTCAGCCCGCGCGCCTCCGCGACGGCCTCGCTGCCGGCCAGGCCGTTCTCGCCGTACTCGCCCTCGAAGTAGATGTGGCCGACTGTGGCGCCGTCCTGCAGCAGGCCCTGGTCGAACAGGTACTGGTAGCCGTTGGCGATCTCGACGTCGTAGGTGGCCCCCAGCACGCCGGTGCCGGGGATCTCGGTGAGCGTCCGCGCCCAGGCCGACGAGAAGTTGGTCATGACGTCGGACTCGAACTCCGGCGCCAGCGCGGTGTTGATCGGCGAGCCGATCGTCTGCTGCATCGCCAGGACGTTGGGCTCCATGGAGCTGTAGAGCTGCACGCCCGTCTGCGGCACGTAGCCGGTGTCCTGGACGTCGAGCTCGACGTCGTAGGTCTCGCAGACCTGGTTGTCCTGCCAGTACAGCGTGTTGCCGTTGGTGATGTCCTGGCCGAGCGCGGCGAAGGTGCCGGTCAGGTCGGTGAGCACGCCGAGCCGGATGGTGGTGCCGTCGACGCCGATGTCGGTGGCGACGTCCTCGCCGCCACCACCACCGCCGCCACCACCGCCGCCGCCGCTGTCCTCGGCCCGGGTGCTGCAGCCGCTGACCGCGACCACGGCGACGGCGGCCAGGACGGTGGCCCCCCGCAGACGCTTACCTGCTCTCATCTGGTGCTGCTCCCTTGCGCTGGTGGATCGGACGGGACGGTGGTGCCGGGGCCGGCGCCCGGGGAGGGGCCGCCGGACGAGCGCGGGGAGGCGCCCGGTGATCCGCGGCCGGGTCTGCGACCCCGGTGGCGGAAGCGGTTGGCGAACCCGACCAGGCCGCCGGGCTCGAAGAGGATGACCAGGACGATCGCCAGGCCGAACAGGTAGCGGGCGGCGATGCCGGCGGAGATCCCGCCCTCGCCCGGCGCGCTGACCAGCGGCAGGACGTCGGCGAACTGCTGGAACACCAGCGGCAGCGCGGTCACGAAGGCCGCGCCCAGCGCCGCGCCGGCCACCGAGCCCAGCCCGCCGAGCACGATCATCGCCAGGTAGAGGATCGAGACGGTCAGACCGAAGGACTCCGGCGCGATGCTGCCGATCGACAGCGCGTACATGACGCCCGAGAGGCCCGCGTACATCGAGCTGACGAGGAACACCCGCGCCTTGTAGGCCTGCACGTTCACGCCCATGACCGAGGCGGCGACCTCGCTGTCGCGCAGGGTCTGCAGCGCCCGGCCCGGCCGGCTGCGCAGCAGGTTGCGGGCGAAGACGTAGGCAGCCAGGGCCAGGACGATGCCCAGGTACCAGAGGCGCTCGGCCTCCCGGAAGGGCACGCCGAGGACGAACAGCTGCGGGTCGCTGTTGCCGAAGGTGAACCCGAACAGCGAGAACTCCGGCACCGAGCGGCCGTTGAACCCGCCGGTGACCGGGGTCCACGTGTTGAGGACGTGGACGCCGATGAACACCAGCCCGAGCGAGGCGACGCCGAGGTAGATGCCGCGCAGCCGCGCCGCGATCGGGCTGAACAGCAGCCCGGCGACGCCGGCGAGCAGGACGCCGACGACCATGCCGACGATCGGCGGCAGCTCCAGCCCGCGCAGCGAGGCCCGGGTGCCCAGCCCGCCGGACTCCCCCGAGATGTAGGTGTAGCTGACCGCGCCGACGGCGAGGAAGAACGCGTGCGCCAGCGACAGCTGCCCGGTGGTGCCGACCAGCAGGTTCAGCCCGATGGCGCCCACGATCGCCCCGGCGACGGCGAAGCCGGTGCGCAGCCAGAACTCCCCGACGTAGAGCGGGAGGACCAGCAGGACGACGAGGAAGGCCACCAGCAGCAGCGGCTTGAGGAACCGCATCGGCGACCGGCCGGCGCGGGACGCGTCGGCCGCCGTCGTCCTGCGGGTGGCGCCGGCCGGGGCGGAGAGGGTGTCAGACACGTGTCAGCTCCTTGGTCCCGAACAGCCCGGAGGGGCGGACCAGCAGCACGATGATCATGACGACGTAGGGGGCGACCTCGCCGAACCCGCGGCCGAGGAAGGACAGCTGCTCCTGGTAGCCGGCCGCCATCGCCTCGGTGATGCCGATGAGCAGCCCGCCCACCAGGGCGCCGCCGGTGGAGTCCAGGCCCCCGAGGATCGCCGCTGGGAAGGCGCGCAGCGCGACGGTGTAGGCCGCGGCGCTCACGCCCGGGGTCGGGGCGCCGACGAGGAACAGCGCGGCCACCGCGGCCAGCACGCCGGCCACGATCCAGGCCAGCGCCGAGACCCGGCCCTGCCGGATGCCCATGAGCGCCGCCGCCTCGCCGTCCTCGGCCGAGGCGCGCATGGCCACGCCCCAGCTGGAGTACTTGAAGGCGACGAAGAAGGCGATGATCAGGACCCCGGCGACGCCCATCGCGATCAGCCGGTTCTCGCTGATGCCGACGCCGCCGATGCGCACGGAGTCCCCGCCCCACGGGTGCGGGACGTTGAGGATGTCCGGGCCGATCCGCCGGATCAGCTCGGTGAGCAGGATGATGTCGACGCCGATGGTGACGATCGCCAGGCTGATCACCGGGGCGCCGCGCAGCCGGTTGATGACCAGCCGCTCGATGAGGAACGCCGCCACCGCGGTGACGAGGATCCCGACCAGCACCGCGGGCAGGAAGCCGATCGGGTCGGCGAGCCGGGCCATCGTGTAGGCGGCCAGCAGGAGCAGCGAGCCGTGGGTGAAGCTCACGACCTCGCTGGCCTTGAAGATGATCACGAAGCCCAGGGCGATGAGCGCGTAGATCGCGCCCAGCGAGATGCCGTTGAGCAGCAGGGACAGGAACTGGTTCACGGCCGGCTCCCCGGGGCGTCGGTGGACTGGGTGGGGTGGGTCGTGGAGGTGCGGGTCGGCGTGGGCCGGGCCGTGGTGGGCTGGGCCGCGGCGACGTGCCCGGCGGCGGCCTCCGCGGGGTCGACCTCGGAGCCCGAGCCGAGGTAGGCGCGGATGACCTCGGGGTCGGCCTGGACCTCCGCCGGCGTGCCGTCGGCGATCCGGCGGCCGAAGTCCAGGACGGTCACCCGGTCGGCCAGGGACATGACCATGCCCATGTCGTGCTCGACGAGGATGACCGAGATGCCGAGCGCCGAGCGGATCTCGCGGATGGCGTCGGCCATGCGGTCGGTCTCCTGGGCGTTCATCCCGGCGACCGGCTCGTCGAGCAGCAGCAGCCGCGGCTCGATGCACAGCGCCCGGGCCACCTCCACCCGCTTCTGGTCGCCGTAGGAGAGCACGCCCACGGGGGTGTGCAGCTTGGCGCCGAGGTCGAGGAACTCGGCGATCTCGCGGATCCGCTCGCCGTGCACCCGGCCCTCGCGGGTGGCCCGCGGCAGCCGCAGGCCGGAGGAGAGGAACCCCGCCCTGGTCAGGTGGTGGCGGCCGAGCATGAGGTTCTCGGCGACGGTCTGCGCACCCGACAGCGCGATGTTCTGGAACGCGCGGGCCACGCCGACGCCGGCGATCTGGAACGGCCGCATGGCGCTCAGCCGCGCGTCGCCGAACCGGACCTCCCCCGCGGTGGCCCGGTACACGCCGGACAGGACGTTGAACAGCGTCGACTTGCCTGCGCCGTTGGGCCCGATGACGGCGTGGATGGACCCCGGGACGACGGTGAAGGAGACGTCGTTGAGCGCCTTGATCGCGCCGAAGGCGACGCTGACGCCGTCGACCTCGACCGGCGGGACGTCGTCCCGCGTGGTCACCGGTGCGGCGCTCACGTCGTCCACCGCGACAGGGTCCGCAGGGGGGCGCGCTCGACGCGCTGCCCGGCCTCGGCCTCGCCGGTGTGGCCCAGGTAGAGCCGCTGCACCTCGTCGGTGGCCGCCAGCTCGCGGGCGTCGCCGGACAGCGAGACCTCCCCGACGTCGAGCACGTAGGCGCGGTCGGCGACGCCGAGGGCCATGGTCGCGTTCTGCTCCACCAGCAGCACCGACGTCCCCTGCCGGTTGATCTCGGCGATGACCTCGCCGATCTGGCCGATGACGCGCGGGGCCAGGCCGAGGGAGGGCTCGTCGAGCAGCAGCAGCTTGGGGCTGGCCATCAGGGCGCGGCCGATGGCCAGCATCTGCTGCTCGCCGCCGGAGAGCAGGCCGGCGCGCTGCCCGGCCCGCTCCCGCAGCACGGGGAACAGGTCGTGCACCCGGGCCACGGCCGAGGCCTTGGCGGCGCGGTCGCGGTTGCCCATGCCGCCGGCGCGCAGGTTCTCCTCGACGGTCAGCCGCCCGAAGATCCGCCGTCCCTCGGGGACCTGGACCACGCCCCGCCGCACGATCTGGCCGGCGTCGCGGCGGGTGAGGTCGGTGTCCTCGAAGCGGACGGTCCCCTCGTCGACGCGGCCGCGGTGCAGCCGCAGCGTCCCGGAGATGGTCCGCAGCAGGGTGCTCTTGCCCGCGCCGTTGCTCCCGAGGACCGCGACGACCGAGCCGTCGGGGACCTCCATCGACACGCCGCGGACGGCCTCGACCGCGCCGCCGTAGGTGACGCGCAGCGAGTCGATGCTCAGCACGGCGCAACCCGGGGTGATGTCGCCCACATGCGGCGGAACGATAGGGCGAAGGTCAAGGCCGGTCGCGCTGGAACCGCACGACTGTGACCACTCGGTGATACGAGTCCACGCCGTCCTGATTCCGGGGGGCAGGTCGTGTGCCCCGGCCACACGACCTGGGGCGGGTCTGCGGGTCCTGCCGACATTGTCCGGGGTCCGCGGCCGTGCCAGCACCGCCGGTGCCTCGACGCGAGGTGTCCGCGGCTGCTACACCCGGCTCCCCGGGACCGACGCCGGCAGAGGAGCCCCCGTGTTCGACCAGACGCTGACCGACACCATCGCCCAGGCCCGCCGGCACGCCCTCGGCGACCTGCTGCACCGCTCCGCCGCCCGCACCCCCGCCAAGCCCGCGCTGCGCTTCCGCGACCGCTCCTACACCTACGCCGAGCTCGACACCGTCGTCGACCGCACCGCCAACGCCCTCGCCGCGCGCGGCGTCGGCCGGGGCGACCGGATCGCGCTGCTCTCCCACAACGACGACGGCTACGTCGTGCTGGTGTTCGCCCTCGCCCGCCTGGGCGCCGTCGCCGTCCCGGTGAACTTCATGCTGCAGGCCGGCGAGGTCGGCTACATCCTCGGCCACTCCGGAGCCGTGGGCGTCGTCGCGGAGCACGCGCTGCTGCCGGTGGCGCAGGCGGCGATCGAGCAGGCCGGGCGGACCCCGGAGGTCCGCGTCCGCGGCGTCCTGGGCAGCGGCGGCGGGCCGCTGCCCGAGGGCTGGGAGCCCTTCGAGACGTGGGCGGCGCACGAGGACGCCACTCCCCCGCAGGTGCCGGTCGCCGACGACGACGTCCTGCAGCTGATGTACACCAGCGGCACCGAGTCGCGGCCCAAGGGCGTGGTGATGACCAGCCGCAGCCTGGTCACCCAGTACGTCAGCTGCATCGTCGACGGCCGGTACTCCGCCGACGACGTCGCGCTGCACGCGCTGCCGCTGTTCCACGTCGCCGCACAGCACTGCTTCCTCAACCCGAACCTCTACCTGGGCGGCAGCAACGTGGTGCTCGACGGCCCCGACCCCGCGACCGTCCTGGAGACGATCGAGCGGGAGCGGATCACCAGCCTGTTCTGCCCGCCGACGGTGTGGATCGGCCTGCTGCGGCACCCCGACCTCGACGAGCGCGACCTGTCCTCGCTGGCCAAGGGCTACTACGGCGCGTCGATCATGCCGGTGGCCGTGGTCGAGGAGCTGCGCCGGCGGCTGCCGGGCATGGCGCTGTTCAACTTCTACGGGCAGACCGAGATGTCCGCGCTGGCCCTGGTCCTGTCCCCGGAGGACCAGCTGCGCCGACCCGGGTCGGCCGGTACCGCGGTGATCAACAGCGAGACGCGGCTGGTCGACGACCTCGGCCGCCCGGTGGGCCCCGGCGTCGAGGGCGAGATCGTGCACCGCAGCCCGCACGCGACCGCCGGCTACTGGAACGACCCGGACAAGACCGCCGAGGCCTTCCGCGACGGCTGGTTCCACAGCGGCGACCTCGGCGTCATGGACGCCGACGGCTACATCACGATCGTCGACCGCAAGAAGGACGTCATCAAGACCGGCGGGGAGAACGTGGCCAGCCGCGAGGTCGAGGAGGTGCTCTACCAGCACCCGGCGGTCGCCGAGGTCGCCGTCTTCGGCATCCCGCACCCGCGGTGGATCGAGGCCGTGGCCGCCGTGGTGGTCCCCCGGGAGGGGCAGCGGGCCGAGCCCGCGGAGCTGGTCGCCTTCTGCCGGGAGCGGCTGGCCGGGTTCAAGACGCCACGGCACGTCGTGGTCGCCGACGCGCTGCCCAAGAACGCCAGCGGCAAGATCCTCAAGCGCGAGCTGCGGACGGCACACGCCGACCTGGCCGGCGAGCAGGAGGCCGGCTGAGCGCGACCCCGGCCGGCCGGGACCGTCGGTGCCGGCGGGCAGGATCGGCGGCGTGCCCGCCTTCTTCCTCCCCCGCGCCACCGACGACGACCAGGCCGAGCGGCTCTACGAGGCACTCGCCGAGTTCGCCGGCTGCGAGCCCGCGCCGCCCGGCGGGCGGGTCCGGTCGATCGGCTTCGAGCAGGACGGCGCCCGGTGGGTGGCCGAGGTCGGCGAGGAGCTGCGCGGGCACCGGACCACGTCGTTCCTGCGGCGCGGCGAGCTCGTCGAGCACACCGAGACGCTGACCGACCCCGCGCGGGTGCTCGCCGTCTACCCGGGCACCCCGCACGTCGTCGTCACCGACGCCCAGCCGATCACCGGCACCGCCTCGCGGTGGGCCAACCCCTTCTCCGCGCAGCCCGACGAGGTGGTGCTGTTCGACGCCGGGTGAGGGCGCCGCTCAGTCCTCGACGCGGAAGCCGATCTTCATGGCCACCTGGACGTGGGCCACCTCGCCGTCGACCACCTGACCGCGGACCTCCTGGACCTCGAACCACTCGATGTGGCGCACCGTCTGCGCCGCCTTGGCGATGCCGGTGCGGATGGCGTCGTCGACGCCGACCGGGCTGCTGCCCACGATCTCGCTGAGCCGGTAGACGTGGTTGCTCATGTCGGCCTCCTGACCTGCGGACCCCGGGCCGAGCCTCCCGCCCGGACGGGTGGATGTCACATCCGCGGGGCCGGCGGTGCTGTAGGGATGTGGACGTCGTGAGGCAGGCGCCGGTGACCGCGCTCGGGACCGCCGTGGCGCGCGGGACCGCCCGCGGGCGCCCGGGTCGGAGGGACGGTGCCGTGGCAGGCGAGCGGGGCGCCGTCCGGGCCGACCTCGAGCAGGTGTTCCGCGCCGGCTACCCCGCCGTGGTCGCCGTCGCTGCGCGGGTGCTCGGCTCGCGGGACGAGGCCGAGGACGTCGCGCAGGAGGTGTTCCTCTCCTTCGCCCGCTCCGCGGTGCCCGCCGCCGAGGCCCCGGGCTGGCTCGCCGTCGCCGCCGCCCACACCGCGCTCAACCACCTCCGCTCGGGCCGCCGCCGCGCGGCCCGGGAGGAGGCCGCCTCCGACGGCCACCGGCCCGTCCCCGACGTGGCCGACGACGTCCTGCTCCGCGAGGAGCGCAGCCGCGTGCGGGCCGCGCTGGCCCGGCTGCCCCGCCGGCAGGCCGTCGCCCTCGTCCTGCGCCACAGCGGCCTGTCCTACGCCGACGTGGCCGCCGCCCTCGACCTCTCCCCCGGCAGCGTCGGCACCACCGTGCGGCGCGCCGAGTCCGCCCTTCGCGAGGAGTTGACCCGCAGTGCCCCTGTTGCCTGAGCGCCTGTCCGCCGACCGTCATCCCGCCGACGGCACGCTGCGCCGCCTGCTCGACGAGCCCGCCGGCGTCACCGACGCCGACCGCGCGCACGTCGCCGGCTGCGCGGTCTGCCTGCGCGGCCTGGCCGACGTCCGCGCCGACGCCCTGACCGCCGCCGACGCCATGACCGCCGGTGCCACGCCGGCCGCGCCCGACGTCGACGCGGCGTGGCGGCGGCTCTCGGCCGCGGTCGACGCCGAGGCCCGCGGCCGCGCGCCCGCGCCCGCCCCGGCCCGGTCCGGCCGGTGGCGCACCGCGCTGCGCAGTCCCGTCGTCGCCGCGTTCGGCGTGGTCGTCGTCCTCGGCGGCGCCGGGGCGGCCGCCGCCGCCGACTGGCTGGACGTGTTCCGCACCGAGGAGGTCGCCGCCGTCGAGGTGAGCAGCACCGACCTCGTCGCCCTGCCCGACCTGTCCGCCTACGGCGACCTCGTCGTCGTCTCCGACCCCGACGTCCGGGAGGTCCCCGACGCGGACGCCGCGGAGGAGGCCACCGGGCTGGAGGCCCCGGAGGTCGGGGTGCTGCCCGCCGGGGTGACCGGCGAGCCGCGCTACACCGTCGGCGGGCAGGCGGTCGCCGAGTTCACCTTCTCCGCCGACCGGGCCGCGCAGGCCGCCGCCGCGGCCGGCGAGACGCTGCCGCCCCCGCCGGCCGGGCTCGACGGCGCCACGTTCCGGCTGGAGGCCGGCCCCGGGGTGGCCGCGGTGTGGTCGGAGGCCCGCGGGGTGCCGGCGCTGGTCGTCGGCCGGGTCACCGCGCCCACCGCGTTCTCCTCCGGCGTGCCGTTCGCCGAGGCCCGCGACTACCTGTTGTCCCTGCCCGGCTTCCCCGACGACCTCGCCGCGCAGCTGCGGACCTTCGACGGCGACGGCGGCACGCTGCCGCTGCCGGTGCCCGCCGAGCTGGCCACCTCGTCGACCGCCGAGGTCGACGGCGCCCCGGCCACCGTGCTGGCCAGCCGCGACGGCACCCTCACCGGCGTCGTCTGGGTCGAGGACGGCCTGGTCACCGCGGTCGCCGGCTCGCTGAGCGAGGACGAGGTCCTCGCCGTCGCCGGGGACCTCGGCTGACCACCGGCTCCCCCGCCGCCGCCGGGGACGTGCGGCAGCTGCTCGAGCAGCTGCCGCCGTCCCCGGCGGTGTGGTGCTCGGGACTGCGCAAGCGGTACGGCCGGCGCACGGCGGTCGACGGCGTCTCGTTCACCGTCGGCCGCGGCGAGGTCGTCGGCCTGCTCGGCCCCAACGGCGCGGGCAAGACCAGCGTCATCAAGATGCTGCTCGGCCTGGTCCGGCCCGACGCCGGCGAGGTGCTGCTCCTGGGCCGGCCCGGGCGCGACCCGCGGGCCCGCGAGCGGGTCGGGTACCTGCCCGAGCTGTTCCGCTACCAGCCGTGGCTGACCGCGGCGGAGGTGCTGGCGCTGCACGTGCGGCTGGCCGGCGCGCCGGTGCCGCGGGAGGGCCGGCGGGAGGTGCTGGCCCGGGTCGGGCTCGCCGAGCGGGCCGGTGACCGGGTGGGCGGCTTCTCCAAGGGCATGCAGCAGCGGCTGGGGCTCGCGGTGGCGCTGGTCGCCCGCCCGGAGCTCGTCGTGCTCGACGAGCCGACCAGCGCGCTGGACCCGCTCGGCCGGGTCGACGTGCGCGACATCGTGCTGTCCCTCAAGGACGACGGCGTCGCGGTGCTGCTCAACTCCCACCTCATCGGCGAGGTGGAGCGGGTGTGCGACCGGGTGGTGATCCTCGACCGCGGGCGGGTGGCCGCGGCGGGCACGCTCGCCGAGCTGCTCGGCCGGCGGGAGCTGCGGCTGCGCCTGACCGGGCTCACCCCGGCCGCCGAGGCGCGGCTGGCCGCGACCGGCGCCACCACCCGCACCGGCGAGGACCTCACCGTCGCCCTGCCCGCCGACGACGACGGGACCACGGTGCCCGGCCTGGTCGCCGACCTGGTCGGCCTCGGGGTGCGGGTGCACGCGGTCGAGCCGGTGCGGATCAGCCTCGAGGAGCGGCTGCTGGGCATCCTGCGGGAGGAGCGCACGTGACCGAGCTCGCGAGGTCACGCGTCAGCGCAGCACCGCCCGTCGCCATGCCGACGAGCGCCGGCGAGGAGGCATCGTGACGGTCCTGACCTTCGCCGCGCTGACGCTGCGCGAGGCCGCCCGCCGCAAGGTGCTGCGGGCCCTCGGGGCGCTGACCGTGGCGCTGCTGGCCCTGTCGGCCTGGGGCTTCTCCCGGCTCGCGACGGTCGACCCCGAGTTCGGCGCGCTGACCAGCGGCGAGGCCCGGCTGTTCGCCTCCCAGCTGCTCAACCTGGTGATGTTCGGCTACAGCCTCATCGCCGCGCTGGGCACCGCGTTCCTCGCCGGCCCGACGCTGTCCGGGGAGGTCGAGTCCGGCCAGGCGCTGGCGGTGCTGGCCCGGCCGGTGCGCCGCGCCACCGTGCTGGCGGGCAAGTGGCTCGGCCTGGTCGCCTTCGGCACCGGCTACGTCGCCGTCGCCGGGTTCGCGCAGTTCCTCGTGGTCCGGTGGGCCGTGGACTACTGGCCGCCCGACCCGGTCACCGGGCTGCTGCTGCTCGCCGCGCAGACCACGGTGCTGATGACGCTCGCGCTGCTGCTGGCCACCGCGATCTCCCCCATGGCCTCGGGCATCGTCGCCGTCGGCCTGTTCGGCGCCACCTGGGTGGCCGGGGTCGTGGGCAGCGTCGGGGAGGTCATCGGCAACGACGGCGTCGCCCGGGTCGGTGAGGTCTCGCGGATGCTGCTGCCCACCGACGGGCTCTGGCGGGGTGCCATGCACGCCTTCCAGGACGCCACCGCCCCGGCCGCCTTCGGCTTCGAGGGCTCGCCGTTCCTCTCCATCGCCCCGCTGAGCCCGGCCTACCTGGCCTGGGTGGTGGTCTGGCTGCTGCTCATCGGCGGGCTGGCCGCGCTGTCCTTCTCCCGCCGCGACGTCTGAGGCCCCGGGGTCAGGGACCGAAGAACAGCCGGACCGCGGTGCCGCACGGGCCGGTGCGGACGGCGGCGTCGTCGGCCAGGCTCCACGCCAGCCACATCCCCTTGCCCTCGAGCGGGTCGGGCGGCACGTAGCCGAGCGTCTCGTCGGGCAGGCCGGGCCCGGCGTCGGACACCTCGACGACGAAGGCGTCCCCGTCGGGCCACGTCGCCAGCGTGGCGAACGGCGCCACGCGCAGCGCGTTGACCACCAGCTCGTGGGCGGCCGCGACGACGTCGCCGAGCCGGGCGCGGCGGTCGGCGGGCAGCGTGACGCTCAGCGCGCGGCGCGCCTGCACCGGCGCGGTCACCGTGGTGACGGCGGCGCCGGCGGGACGGGCGGTCCAGGGGCGCTGCAGCGCGCGGAGCAGGCGCACGGGGTCCTCGTACGCCGGCTGCGGCGCGGGCGCGGTGCCGTCCCAGGTGAGCGGGTGGGACCGCGCCACGGTCGTCAGCACGTCGCCGGGCACGCGCCGGGCGTCGTGCAGGCAGAGGCTGTAGTACGGCATGGCGTCGAAGCAGAGGTTGGCGACCGCCTCGAAGCGGCTCCACTCCCGCCCGTCGTCGCGGGTGAGCCACACCGGCTCGGCGGCCAGCCGCCAGCTCGGCGCGCCGGCCCGCAGCTCGCGCAGGTCGCGGGCGTAGGCCAGCAGCGTGCCGTGGCCACCGCGCCACCAGGTCTCGGCGGCGGCGAAGGTCGCCAGCCGGCCCAGGTCGGCGCCCAGGTGGGCGGCGAGGAGGGAGCGGACCCGCCGGCCGGCCACGACGAGCACCGGCTCCTCCCGGCGGAAGCCCTCGAGGACGAAGGGCACCACCCGCTCGACGAGCTGGGTGTCGTCGGAGAACACGAACCCCTCGTGCGCGAGGGAGGTCCCGTCCCAGCCGCCGGTGGGACGCAGCAGGGCCGTCACCGCTCCTCCTCGAGGAGGTCGAACAGGTCCAGGCAGCGGCGCAGGTGCCGGCCGGTCCCGGTCAGCCGGAGGGCCGTGCCCCGCCCGGCCAGCTCGTCCCGCGCACCGGAGAGCGCCCGTGCGCCGGCCACGTCGAGGAACCCCAGGTCGGAGAGGTCGAGCACCAGCTCCCCGGGGACGGGGCCGGCCGTGCCGAGGACGGTGTCGACGAGGGCGGTCCGCACGGCGGCGGCCTCGGTGAGGTCGACCTCGCCGCGCAGGGCCGGCTGCGGGCCCCGGCCGGACAGGTGGGCCAGCGGCTCGCGGTCCCCCATGTGCTGCACCGGGTGGAGGACGGCGACCGGCGCGATGACCTCCGCGCCCAGTGACGCGTCGTAGAGGCAGGCCGCGGTCATGGGGACCGCCCCCATGAGCTCGTCGGCGAGCCGCTCGTAGGCGTGCAGCAGACGGCGGCCCGGGGGCCCGCAGCGCAGCAGACCGGTCACGTCGGCGGCCACGCGCAGGCCGGTGCGCCCGCCGTCGAGCGCGGCCTGCACCGTGACGCGGTAGCGCTCGGCCTGCTCCTCGGGCACCAGGCCGCCTCCGGCCGCGTAGGCGTCCGCGGTGGTCTGCACGTCGAGCCGGCCGTCGGCGAGGAGGTCGTCGCGCTGCGGCAGGCCGGCGAGGACGTCGAGCAGGGCCGGCCGGGACGCCCCCACCAGCAGCAGCTGCTCCCCGCGCCGGCGGCCCTCGTCGAAGTAGGGCACGACCGCCCCTGCGAGGTCGGCGTCGTCGGTGAAGGTCCAGCAGACGTGGTCACCCGGCCGGAGGCCGGTCAGGGAGCGGAGCCCCCGAGGAGCCGTCACGGCGGGGACGCTACCGGCGGGAGCGCCCGGTGTCAGGGCCCCGGCGCAGGGACCCGGCCCCGCCCGGTGGACCGGGTTCCGACGTCCGCCCCGGAGCGAGAGGTACCGTGTGGAACCGCGCTCGTGCCGGACCCCGTGAGAGGGCGGTCCTCCCGCGTCGGCGAGGGACGGGTGCACGTACTCGTCACAGGTCGACCGTCGGGGAGTCCACGGGTGTCAGCTGCGCGCACGGGCGGAGGGCAGGGAACTGCCGGGCGCTACGTGCACGACGCGTTCCTGTACGACGACCCCACCCAGCTCGCCGACGTGGCCGCGCGCTTCCTCGGGGAGGGCCTCGCCGCGGGTGAGGCGGCGGTGGTGGCCACCGGCCCCCGGACCACGGGGATGATCCGGGACGCGCTCGACGACCACCCGCACCTGCGCGTCCTCGACCGGTCGGAGGTCTACCGGGGCCGCACGCCGGCCGTCATCACCTCGCTGCGCCGGCTGGCCGACCGCTGCGCCGCCGACGGCGTGGACCGGATCCGGGTCGTCGGGGAGACCGACTTCGGCACCACCGAGCAGGACCGCTACGAGTGGCAGCGCTACGAGGCGGTGGTCAACGTCGCCCTGGCCGACCGGCCGCTGTGGGGCCTGTGCGTGTTCGACGCCCGGCGGCTGCCCGAGCCGGTGCTGGAGTCGGCCCGCCGCACCCATCCGCACCTGGTCACCGCGGCCGGCCGCACGGCCAACCCCGGGTACGTCGACCCGGCCGCCTTCCTGCGCGACCTGCCGGCGCCGCCGGAGCCGCTCGAGCAGAGCCGGCCCCGGCTGGTGGCCCGCGACGTCACCGACTTCATCGGCCTGCGACACGCCGTCGCCGCCGAGCTGGCCACCCTGGACGGCCCGCAGGAGACCGTCGAGGACCTCCTGCTCGCCGTCGACGAGATGACCTCCAACGCCGTCCGGCACGGCCGGCCCCCGGTGGACCTGGAGCTGTGGACCGACCGCGAGCGGGTGGTCTGCCGCATCACCGACCGCGGTCCCGGGCCGGCGGACCCCTACGCCGGGTACGGCCCGGCCCACGGCGAGGACCTCTCCCGCGGCGGCATGGGCCTGTGGCTGGCGCGCCAGCTCTGCGACCACGTCCACGTGGCGCGCACCGCCACGGGCACGTCGGTGCGCCTGGTGACGCGCCTGCGCTGACCGCCGGCGGACCCCCGGACGGCAGCAGGCCCCCGGCGGGACCGCTCCCGCCGGGGGCCTGCTCGTGTGCTCCCGGTTCCCGCCCGGGGGGTGCGGGCGGCCGGCCGGGGTCAGGCGGCGGCGTCGACCCCCGCGTCGTGGTCGTGACCGGCGTCCGCGCTGTTGCCGGCACCGTGCGACCGGCCCGGCGCCCGCGGCACGCCGTTCACCGCGGAGGTGTCGTAGGCGAAGGTGATGATCGCGGTGGCCAGCGCGTCGGAGTTCTGGTCGAGGGCGTCGACGTTGACGTTGCCCACGAGCCGGTAGTCCTCGGCCAGCTGCGCGTACAGGGCGGCGTCCTGGCCCTCACCGCGGAGGTTGTCGCAGGCGGAGTGGTAGCACGGGTCCTTCTGCGCGCCGGCGACCCCGCCGAAGATCTCGGCCTCGGCCGCGGTCTTGGGCACCTCGGCGCCGGTGAACAGCCCGCCGGAGGGGATGCCGACCGCGATGAAGGGCCCGTAGTCCGACCGCCCGGAGAACTCCGAGTCCACGAACGGCAGGCCGCGGGAGGTGTAGAAGCCCTCGAACACGTCCTCGATCTGCGCGGAGCCCTCGGGGATGAAGCCCGGAGCCGCCGTGCCGCCGGAGTTGTCGCCGTCGTAGATGCCGGTCGTGTAGTTGGGCGAGGCGATCATGTCGAAGTTGAGGTAGAGACCGATGTCGGCGATCTCCTCGTCGCTCAGCTGGTCGACGTAGTACTCCGACCCGAGCAGGCCCTCCTCCTCCGCGCCCCACCAGGCGAACCGGACGGCGTTGTTGGGCTTGACCTTCTGCATCTGGATCGCGGTCTCCAGCAGCGCGGCGCTGCCCGAGCCGTTGTCGTTGACGCCCGCGCCCTCCTGCACCGAGTCCAGGTGCGCACCGGCCATGACGACGTTGTCGGTGCGGCCGCTGCGGGTCTGGGCGATGACGTTGTAGGTGGTGCGCTGCTCGGCCGCGTAGTCGACGGTGACGGTGACCGTGGCGCCCGGGGTGGCCGCGAGGTCGGTGCCGGCCTCGATGGTGGCGAAGACGACCGGGATGGTGAGCCCGGGCGCGGCGCCGATCATGTTGACCAGGCCGGTCGTGTTGTTCCAGATCACGACGCCGGCGGCCCCGGCGGCCTGGGCGTTGGTCGCCTTGACGGCGAAGCCGCAGCCGCCGCGCTGGATGAGGACGATGGAACCGGCGGTGGTGCCCGGGAAGTCCGTCGCCTCGCAGCCGGCGGTCGTGCCACCCGGCTCGACCGGGACCAGGGTGCCCGTCGCGGTGCCCTCGGGGCTGCCGGTGTCGAAGGTGTTCCGCACGAAGTCGACGCCCTCGACGAACGTCCGGGCCGGTGCCGAGGTCCGCACCAGCGCCGAGTTCTCCTCGGCGTAGGTGAACGGGAACTCCTGGACCTCCGGGTCGTACCCGGCCGCCCTGAGCTGCTCGACGACGTAGTCGACGCTCGCCTCGTAACCGGGCCGGCCCGCGGCACGGTCGCCGCCGTTGGCGTCCGCGACGCCCTGGAGGGCCTCGATGTGGTCGAGCACCCCCTCGGCGGTGACGGCCCTGGTCAGCTTCTCGGCCGAGTTGTTGTTCGGGACGGCGAACGCCGACGACATGCCCAGCACCGTGGTCACGCTGAGCGCGGTCACGGTGGCGAGCCCGCCGGTCACCATGCGGGAACGGGTCATCCGGGAGGTCCTCCTTCGTCGTTGAAGCCGCCCGCGGCAGGGGCCGCGGACGGTGAGGCGGAGGGAACCTAGAGGTCAGCGCGCTGCCGGGGAAAGGGCTGCACGGCGAGTCCGGTCGCTCACGCGGCGTGTCGGCCGCCCGGCCGCACCCGTCAGCGGCCCGCGGACCAGCCCGCGGGCTCGAACCGGACGGCGTCGACGGCGGCCAGCGCGCCCAGCTCGTCGGCGACCATGAAGACCTCGGTGATCCGGCCGCCGGCCAGCGTGAGCACGTCCACGACCCGCAGCTCCAGGTGCCGGCCGGTGGGCGGCAGCACCCCGGCCGCGGTGTGCAGCGGGCCCACGTGCCGCCCGCGCATGCGGAAGGCCACCGCGACCCGCTCGCCGTCCTCGACGAGGGAGACCACCTCCCGCTCGGCGTCGGCGAAGGTGGCCTGTACCGCCCGGGCGCGGGCGACCAGGTCGGCAGCGGTCAGCGGGTGCCCGTTGACGGTGACCGGGTCGGTGTAGAGGGCGCGGAAGGCCTCCTCCGCGGCCGGGCCGTCGGGCAGCGGGTCGGTCCACAGGCGCAGCAGCCGGTCGACGTCGAAGGCTGTCGGGGATGCCATCGCGCCATGGTCGTCCCGGGCCGGACCCGGCACCAGGGGCGCCGGTGCCCGGCGGTCGGGTGGTGACGTGTTCAGGCCGGGGCGTCGAGGGTGACCACCTGCCACCGGCCGTCGAGGGCCGCGGGGTCGTGCGTCACCAGCAGCACGGTGCGCGGCTCGCGGGCGAGCAGGTCGAGCACCCGCCCGGTCAGCGCGGGGTCGAGGTGGGCGGTGGGCTCGTCGAGCAGCAGCACGTCGGCGCGGCTGAGCAGCGCCCGCGCCAGCCCCACCCGGGCGCGCTCACCGGCCGAGAGCCGCTCGCCGCCCTCCCCCACCCAGCCGTCGAGACCCGGCGTCGTGGCGAGGGACCCGAGGCCGACGTCGGCCAGGACGGCGAGCAGTTCCTCGTCGGTGGCGTCCTGCCGGCCGAGGCGGAGGTTCCCGGCGAGCGTGCCGCCGAGCACCTGCGGCGCCTGCGCGCTCCAGGCCAGGCGGGACCGGACGCCCTCGAGCGGGAGCCGGCGCAGGTCGGTGCCGCCGAGGGTGACCCGGCCGGTGTCGGGGTCCCGCGCGCGCACCGCCAGCGCCAGCACGGTGCTCTTGCCGGCGCCGCTCCCGCCGGTGAGGGCCACCTTGGCGCCGTCGGGCACGGCGAGGTCGACCCCGCGCAGCGCTGGGCGGACGGCGCCGGGATGGGTCAGCGAGACGCCCTCGAACCGCAGCGCGGAGCCCGCCGGCAGCGGCAACGGCTCGGCCGGGTCGGCGACGGCGGGGCGCCGGGCGGCGAGGTCCTGCACGCGGCCGGCCGCCGCGCGGATCCCGCCCGCGGCGCTCCAGGCCGCGCCCAGCCCGCCCACCGCCTCGAAGGCGCCGAGCACCCCGAGCGCGCAAGCGGCCAGCAGCAGCGGGCCGGTGTCCCCCGCGGCCACGTCGGCGCCCACCAGCCACAGCGCCGCCACGAGCCCGAGCCCCGGCACGCCCTCCCGGCACAGGGTGGTGACCGCGGCCAGCCGGGCCGACGCGCGCTGCGCCTCCTCCTGCCGGTCCAGGTGACCGTCGAGGGTGCGCAGCGCCGTGGCGCCGCCGTCGCCGCTGAGGGTGTCGGCCAGGCCGCGGACCAGGTCCAGGGTGTCGGCGGCCACGTCGGCGTCGGCGCGGGCGGCGGCCAGCGCGGCGCGGCGCCCGGCACGGGCGGCCACCACGGGCACGACGACCCCGAGGAGGACGAGCAGGCCGGCGAGCACGGCGGCGGTGGCCGGCGAGACCAGGGCGGTGAGGACGACCGCGGTGCCCCCGGCCAGGACGGCGACGCCGGCGGGGGCGACGAGCCGGACGACGACGCCCTGCAGCTCGTCGACGTCGGCCCGCACCCGCGACAGCAGCTCGCCGCCGCGGACGCCGGTGAGCGCGGCCGGCGCGAGCGGGACCAGCCGCTCGAGCACCCGGGCGCGCACGGCGGTGACCATCCGCAGCGTGACGTCGTGCGTGACCAGCCGCTCGGTGTAGCGCAGCGCCGCCCGGGACAGCCCGAACAGGCGGACCCCGGTGATCAGCGGCATGAGGACCAGCAGGGTCGAGGGCCGCTGCGCCGCGCCGGTGATCAACGCACCGGACACCGCCAGCAGCGCCGCGCCGCACAGCACGGTGAGAGCGCCGAGGGCGACGGCGAGGGCGGTGCGCGGCCCGTGCAGCAGCGCCAGCGTCTCCCTCACCGCGGCACCGCCGGCTCCCGCACCCGCCCGCCGTCGAGCGCCACGACCCGGTCGTGCAGGGCCAGCGGCGCCGTCCGGTGGGTGACGGTGACGACGGTGCGCCCGCGGGCGAGGTCGTCCAGGGCGGCCAGCACCGCCGACTCGGTGGCCGCGTCGAGCTGCCCGGTGGGCTCGTCGAGGACCAGCACGGGGGCGTCCTTGACGAACGCGCGGGCCAGCGCCAGCCGCACCCGCTCGCCGCCGGACAGCCGCGCGGCGTCCTCGCCCAGCGGCGTGGCGCTGCCCTGCGGCAGCCGGGCGACCAGGTCCAGCAGCCCCGCCCGGTGCAGCGCCTGCTCGACCTCCGCGTCGCCGGCGCCCGGGCGGCCCAGCCGCACGTTGTCGGCGACGGTGCCCGGCGACAGCCACGGCCGCTCCGGGACGTAGGCCACCCGCGCCCGCCAGGCGTCGGGGTCCAGCTCGGACAGCGGGACGCCGTCGGCGAGCACGGCGCCGGCGTCGGGGGCGCGGAACCCGAGCAGCAGCCGGACGGCGGTGGTCTTGCCGGCGCCGCTGGGCCCGACCAGCGCCGTCCGGGACAGCGGCGGCAGGTCGAGGTCGACGCCGTCGAGGGCCACCCGGTCGCCGTAGCGGACGGTGACACCGAGCAGCGCGAGGTGCGGCACGCCGGGCGGGACCGGGCGGGTGCCACGGGCGGGCGCGGGGGTGTCGAGCAGCGCGAACACCCGCTCGGCGGCCGGCCGGCCCTCCAGGCTCGCGTGCCGGTCGGCGCCCAGGGCGCGCAGCGGGGCGAAGAACTCCGGGGTGAGCAGCAGGACCAGCAGCGCGCGCTCGAGGTCCAGCCCGCCCTGGAACAGCCGCACCCCCACGGTGACGGCGACCAGCGCGGTGCAGAGCACGGCGCCGAGCTCGAGCACGAAGCCGGAGAGGAACGCGGTGCCCAGCACCCGCATCGTGTTCCGGCGGTGGGCCTCGCTGACCCCGGTCAGCCAGCGGGCGCTGCCGCGGGCCCGGCCGTAGGCGACCAGCGTGGGCAGCACCCGCAGCGTGTCCACCAGGACCGCGCCCAGCTGGGCGAGGGTCTCCCACGAGGCGCGGGCGGACCGCGCGGCGAGCGTGCCGGTCAGCCACAGGAAGACCAGGACCAGCGGGCCGGTGAGCAGCAGCAGGCCGCCGCTGGCCGGGTCGAGCACGAGCACGGTGGCGGCCACCAGCGGCGGGACGACGGCCGCCGTCGCCGCACCCGGCAGGTACCGGCCGAGGACGCCGTCGAGCCGGCCCACGCCCTCGGTGACCGTGGTGACCAACTCGCCCGCACGCTCCCCCGCCGCGGCGGCGGGGCCGAGGACGAGGAGCTTGCGCAGCAGCGCGGCGCGCAGCTCGCGCCGGACCCGCGCCGAGGTGCGGACCGCGGCGCGGTCGCGGAGCCCGGCCAGCCCGGCGCGGGCGCCCCAGGCGGCGAGGACGCCGGCGAGGGCGCCGGACGTCTGCGCCGGCGTCGCCGCGCCGGTGGCCACCGCGCTGACGACCGCGGCCACCAGGGCCCACTGCACCACCAGCAGCGCCCAGACCAGCACTCCGAGCACGGCGCACAGGGCGACCAGCCGGCGTGACGCGGGCAGCGCCAGCAGGCGGCCGGTGGGTCCGCGGTCCATCAGTAGCCGTGGCTGAGCGCGCCCTCGTCGGGGCGCACCCGCTCGCGGAAGACGTAGTAGTTCCAGATCTGGTAGCCGATGATCAGCGGCAGGAAGATCGCGCCGACCCAGGTCATCAGGACCAGCGTGTAGTCCTGGGCCGCCGACTCCTCGAGGGTGAGCCCGTACTCCGCCCGCAGCGTCGAGGGCAGCACCTCACCGCGGGTGTAGAGCGCGATGAACACCGTGACGGTGGCGAACAGGACGGTCAGGCCGCTCATCGTGAACGCCAGGACGTCGCGGCGCCGCACCAGCGCCCACCAGATGCTGGCCAGGGTGAGGAACGCCGCGACCGGGAAGGCCCACGGCACGACGCCGAAGTCCTCGAACAGGTCCTCGGTGACGTACCCCATGACGACGAAGCCCACGATCGCCACGGTGGCCAGCGCCCCCCAGCGCAACGCGGCCCGGCGGGCCCGCCGGTAGAGCACGGTGTCGGTGTGCAGGCGCAGCAGCAGGAAGTTGGCGCCGTGCAGCATGAACAGCAGCAGCGTGGTGACGCCGCCGACGATCGAGAACGGCGTGAACATCGCCGCGAAACCGCCCTCGACGCGCCCCTCGGCGTTCACCGGCAGCCCCTCGATGAGCTTGGCCATGATCACGCCCCACAGGAACGAGGGGACCACGCTGCCGCCGAAGGACATCCAGTCCCAGAAGGAGCGCCAGCGCTCGCTGTCGACCTGGTTGCGGTACTCGAAGGACACCCCGCGCAGCAGCAGCGCCAGCAGGATGAGCACGAACAGCGGGTACATGCCGCTGAAGACCGCGCCGTACCAGAGCGGGAAGGTGGAGAACATCAGCCCGGCGGCGGCGATGACCCAGACCTCGTTGCCGTCCCAGAACGGCCCGATGGTGCCGGTGAGCGCCCGCTCCTCGGCCTCGGTGCGCGCCAGCGTCGGCCGCAGGATGTCGACGCCGAAGTCGAAGCCCTCCAGGAAGAAGTAGAGGGTGAACGTCAGCGCGATCAGCCAGAACCACAGCGTGACGAGGTCCACCGTCAGTCCCTCTTCTCGTACCCCTGGAACCCGGCGCCCTCGTAGTCCGGGGCCGGCGCGGAGACCAGCTGGGCCTCGGGCTTGCGGTGGATGCCGGCGCGGGCGGTGACGCTGAGCAGGTAGACGTCGAGCCCGATGAGGGCGAGGTAGACCGCCCACAGGCCGACCAGGCCGGCGAGCACCTCCCCGGCGGTGTTGGCGCTCACGCCCTCGGTGACGGTGAGCTCGCCGTAGACCATGAACGGCTGGCGGCCCATCTCGGTGACGATCCACCCGGTGAAGTTGGCGATCCAGGGCAGCGGGATGAACCACACCAGCGCCCGGAGGAACCAGCGGGTGCTGTCGAGCCCCCGCTTGCGCCGCCACCACAGGAAGAGCCCGAGGAACGCCGTCGCCAGCAGCAGCGACCCGATGGCGACCATGATCCGGAAGGACCAGTACACCCAGGCCACCGGCGGGGTGTAGTCGTCCTCGCCGTAGGCGGCGTCGTACTCCTCCTCGAGCTGGTTGATGCCCTCGTAGCGGCCCTCGAGGCTGTTGTAGGCCAGGATCGAGCCGACGTAGGGGATCTCGAGGCTGAACGAGTTCTCCCGGGCCGTCTGGTCGATGACGGCGATCAGCGACCACGGCGCCGGGGAGTCCGAGGTCTCCCACTGCGCCTCCATGGCCGCGAACTTCATCGGCTGGTCCTCCCGGGACACCTGGGCCGCGGTGTGCCCGCTGAACACCGAGAAGACGGTGCCGACGGCGGCGAAGACCAACCCGATCCGCAGCGCCCGGGAGAACACGTCGGGGTCCTGCCTCCGCAGCAGGTGGTAGGCGCTGATGCCCAGCACGAAGAAGGCCGCGACCACCCAGGCGCTGCCCTGGACGTGGGCGAAGTACAGCCAGGCCTTGTAGTTGAAGACGACGGCGGCGAAGTCGGTGAGCCGGGCCTGCCCGTCGACGACCTCGTAGCCGACCGGGTGGTGCATCCAGGCGTTGGCCAGCACGATCCAGAAGGCGCTGATCTGGGTGCCGATGGCGACCAGCCAGATGCTGGCCAGCCGCATCCACGGCTTGAGCCGGTCCTTGCCGAACCACCACAACCCGATGAAGGTGCTCTCGAGGAAGAAGGCCATGAGCACCTCGAGGGCCAGCGGGACCCCGAAGATGTTGCCGACGAAGTAGGAGTACTGGCTCCAGTTCATCCCGAACTGGAACTCCTGCACGATGCCGGTCACCACGCCGACGGCGAAGTTGATGAGGAAGAGGTGACCGAAGAAGTTGGTCATCTTCCCGTAGACCTCGCGCCGGTCCGACCGGCGGTAGGCGATGGTCTCCATGACCGCGATGAGGAACGCCAGGCCCACGGTCAGCGAGACGAAGAAGAAGTGGAAGATGCTGGTCGAGGCGAACTGGAAGCGGGAGAGCTCGACCACGTCCACGCGGGCACCACCTCGACGTCCGGAGGCCGGGCGATCAGGTGGCGCGGGGTCGTCACGCCGAGGGGTACCGGCCGTCCGGGGACGACGATTGCACGCAACCGGCTGGGGTGCAGCGCGAGCGGCCGGACCGGCCGCGGGGCGGGCCGGCGGTCACCGGGAAATGTCGTTGCCCTCAGGTGCACTGCAGGTCCCATGCTGTCGGGGTGACCCCGCCGGAACCCCCCTCCGCGCGACCGACGGCACCCCGGGACCAGGAGGCGGTATGAACGTCCCACCCGCGGTCGAGGCGATCGACCTGACCAAGCACTTCGGAGACAACCGCGCCGTCGACGGCGTGAGCTTCGTCGTCCCCACGGGGACGGTCCTGGGGCTGCTCGGCCCCAACGGCGCCGGCAAGACCACGCTGGTGCGGATGCTGACCACGCTCAGCGTGCCCACCAGCGGCACCGGCCGGGTGGCCGGGTTCGACGTCCGGGAGCAGCCCGAGGCGGTCCGCCGCAGCATCGGCCTGACCGGTCAGGCGGCGACGGTCGACGAGATCCTCACCGGGCGCGAGAACCTGCGGCTGATCGGCAGCCTCTACGGCCTGGGCCGCGGCTACGTCCGTCGGGCGTCGGACGACCTGCTGGAGCGCTTCGACCTCGCCGCGGCCGCCGACCGGCCGGCGAAGTCCTACTCCGGGGGCATGCGCCGGCGGCTCGACCTCGCGGTGAGCCTGCTGGCGGCCCCGCCGATCCTGTTCCTCGACGAGCCCACCACCGGGCTGGACCCGCAGAGCCGGTCGGGGCTGTGGGAGGTGCTGCGCGAGCTCGTGCAGGAGGGCACCACCCTGGTGCTCACCACGCAGTACCTGGAGGAGGCCGACCACCTCGCCGACGAGATCGTGGTGGTCGACAAGGGCCGCGTCATCGCCGCCGGCACCCCGACCCAGCTCAAGGACCAGGCCGGGCAGGCCAGCGTCGTGGTCACCCTGACCCACGCCGCCGACCTCGACGCGGCCGCCGCCCTGATGCGCGACCACTCCCCCGAGGTGCACGTCGAGGCGGGCAGCCGTCGGCTGACCGCGCAGGCCGGCGGGCTGGGCGACATGACCCGGATCGCCGCGGTCTTCGAGCACAGCGGGATCGAGCTCGACGACCTCGGGCTGGCCCGGCCGAGCCTCGACGACGTGTTCCTGCACCTGACCGGGCACCGCGCCGAGTCGGCCACCACCGAAGAGACCACCACGGGGGCCCAGACCGAGGGAGCCGCGTCGTGACCGCCACCCAGACCCCGCTCCGGGCCACGGCCCGACCGGAGATCCATCCGCCGTCGCTGCTGCGGGCGTCGTCGACGATCGTCTGGCGCAACCTGATCCACATCCGGCGGATGCCGGAGATGCTGCTCGACGTCACCGTGCAGTCGGTGATGTTCGTGCTGCTGTTCGCCTACGTGTTCGGCGGCGCCATCGCCGTGGCCGGCTCGAACTACCGGGAGTTCCTGCTGCCCGGGATCATGGTGCAGACGATGGTGTTCTCCTCCGCCATCGTCGCCATGGGGCTGACCAACGACCTGCAGAAGGGGTTCGTCGACCGCTTCAAGTCCCTGCCGGTCCCGCGGGCGGCGGTGCTCGTCGGGCGGAGCCTGTCCAGCCTGATCCACTCCAGCATCGGCGTCGCCGTCATGGCGCTGACCGGCCTGCTCATCGGGTGGCGGATCCGCAACGGCCTCGTCGACGGCGTCCTCGGGTTCCTGCTGCTGCTGGTGTTCGGCTTCGCCATGATCTGGCTGGGGATCTGGGTCGGCTCGCTGATGCGGACCGTGGAGGCCGTGCAGGGCTTCATGTTCACCGTCATGTTCCCGCTGACGTTCGTGGCCAACACGTTCGCGCCGACCGAGAGCATGCCCGCCTGGCTGCGCACCATCGCCGAGTGGAACCCGGTCTCGGCGCTGACCCAGGCCTGCCGGGAGCTGTGGGGCAACGGCCTGCCCGCCCCCGCGGACGCCGCCTGGCCGCTGCAGAACCCGGTCCTGGTGTCGATCGCCTGGTCGCTGCTGCTCACGGCGCTGTTCGCGCCGCTGGCCCTCTCGGCGTTCCGCCGCCGGTCCCGGGACTGACGAGGGCCCGGGGCCCCGGGCCCCGGCGTCAGCGCACGGCGGCGACGTCGGCCGGCAGCCCGGGGGCCCGGCCGGCGGCCGGCGTCTCCCCCCGGGCGACGGCCGCCGGGGCGCTGTCCGGGCGCACCCCGGCGGCGACGTAGGCCTCGTCCTCCTCGAGGGTCTCCCGCTCGAGGAGGGCGGCGGCCAGCCGGTCCAGCCGCTCCCGGTTGGCCCGCAGCGTCGCGACCGCCTCGGCGTAGCACTCCTCGACCAGCCGGCGCACCTCGGCGTCGACGAGTTCCCGCGTCGCCGGGGCGGCGCCGTCGGCGGCGAAGGGCTGGTCCCCCGACGGCGGCAGGACCGCCACCGGGCCCACCGCCGGTGACATGCCCCACCGGCCGACCATCTGCCGGGCGAGCCGGGTCACCTGCTCGAGGTCGTCGGCGGCGCCGGTGGTGACGTCGCCGTAGACGACCTCCTCGGCGGCCCGCCCGCCTAACGCACCGACGATGCGGCCCCGCAGGTACCGCACCGAGTAGCCGTACCGGTCGCCCTCCGGCGTCTGCACGGTCACCCCGAGGGCCTGTCCCCGCGGGATGATCGTCACGCGGCGCACCGGGTCCGCGCCGGGCGTGAGCATGCCGAGCAGCGCGTGCCCCGCCTCGTGGTGGGCGGTGCGGAGCTTCTCCTCCGGGGAGAGCACGATGCCGCGCACCGTGCCCAGCAGGGTCTTCTCCAGCGCCTCGGCGAGGTCGGCGCCGGCGACCTGCTCACGGCGGTTCTTCGCGGCCAGCAGTGCCGCCTCGTTGACCAGGTTGGCCAGGTCGGCGCCGACCATCCCGGGCGTCGCGGCGGCCACCGCGGCGAGGTCGACGTCGGGCGCCAGCGGCACCTCCCGGGTGTGCACCCGGAGGATCTCCAGCCGCCCGGCGCGGTCGGGCGGGCCGACGGTCACCCGCCGGTCGAAGCGGCCGGGCCGCAGCAGCGCCGGGTCGAGGATCTCGGGCCGGTTGGTGGCGGCGAGCACGACCACGCCCTGGTTGCCCTGGAACCCGTCCATCTCGGTGAGGACCTGGTTGAGCGTCTGCTCGCGCTCGTCGACGCCTCCGGTGGTGGCCGTCCCGCCCCGCGCCCGGCCGATGGCGTCGAGCTCGTCGATGAACACGATCGAGGGCGCCACCTTCTTCGCCTGGGCGAACAGGTCGCGCACCCGGCTGGCACCCACGCCCACGATCGCCTCGATGAACTCCGAGGCCGAGATGGAGAAGAACGGCACCCCGGCCTCGCCGGCCACGGCCCGGGCGAGCAGGGTCTTGCCGGTGCCGGGCGGGCCGGAGAGCAGCA
Source organism: Geodermatophilus sp. SYSU D00700 (assembly GCF_054050255.1). NCBI lineage: Bacteria > Bacillati > Actinomycetota > Actinomycetes > Geodermatophilales > Geodermatophilaceae > Geodermatophilus > Geodermatophilus sp. SYSU D00700. The sequence continues at coordinate 37,173 of NZ_JBJGZA010000005.1, forward strand.
CGCCCCGCGGGATCCGCGCCCCGAGCCGGGTGTAGCGCCCGGGGTCGCGCAGGAAGTCGACGACCTCGCCCACCTCCTGCTCGACCGCGTCGATCCCGGCGACGTCGGTGAACGTCGTCCGCCGCCCGGAGTCGGGCCGGTAGAGGGTGGCCTTCGACCGGCCGAAGCCGCCGAGCGCGCCGGCGCCGGAGGCCGCCCGCCGCCGCAGGAACCACAGCAGGAGCGCCACCAGCAGCAGGGTCGGGCCGAAGCCGACGACGACCTGCACCCACAGCGGCGGGCCGGCGTCCGGCGAGACGGCGTCGACGGTGACGTCCTGGGCCTCCAGCGTGGCCAGCAGGTCGTCGGTGGCGAAGGACGGGCGCTGGGTGGTGAACAGCTCCGTCGGGGCGGCGTCGTCCCCGCCGGGCGGGTCGACGGCGGTGCGGAACTCCCCCTCGATGGTGTCCCCGGTCGAGGTCACCGACGCGACGTTGCCGGCGGTCAGCTGGTCGGTGAAGTACGTGTAGGGGACCGCGGCCCGCGGCGGTGGGCCCATCGCGACCGACGCGATGATCCAGTTGACGGCCAGCGCGGCCAGCACCAGCCCCCACAGGGCGCCCAGCCGCGGGCGCTGCGCCGCCGGGCGGCCCCGGTCGTCGGGCATGCCCTCGACGCGCCACGGCGGGGGACGGCGGGACACGCCGTCGTCGCGGCCGCGCAGCCGGGCCCAGGATCCCGACCGGCGCGTGCTCTCGTCCTCCGGCGCGCCCGCCTCCCCCCGTGTCGCAGCACCGGCCATCGGGACCCTCCCCTGTCGAGCGCAGCCTCGTCCGCCCCATCGGGGCCACCGTGCCGCCGCACCGGGAGTGCTCGCGCCAGGGAAGGACCCTGGGCTCGGGTGCGCCGGCCGGGCCCCGCTCCGTGTCGACCCGGTGCGGTCCCCGCGGCCGGGAGACCGCACCAGGTCGACACCGGGCGCCCGCGCGCCCGGGGGGGTCAGGCCAGGCCGTCGACGTGCACGCCCGTTGCGCGCAGGTCCGCGACACCGGTCAGCAGGCCGGGTCCGTCTCGTCGAGCCCGAGGGGAGAGCTGCAGTCGCCGGTGCAACGGCACGACGTCTCGCGATGGGGGACCGCAAGCGGACGACAGCCGGTGGTGATGCACCCGTGACAGGTCGGTGACGCGCCATGACGACCATCGGCAACGACTCTCGGCACGTCCAGGAGAGGAGTGGTCATGTCTGCACCCCTCGAGGTGTCGCAACCCCACGATCCGACCCGACCGGGACGGACCACGGCGGCCAAGGCCTGGGTGGCCGCGATCTACAGCGCGGTCCTCGCATTCCTGTCATCGCTCCTCACCGCACTGGGCGGTGCGGACACCGGCTTCGACTCGGTCACCGCAGGTCAGTGGCTGACGGCGGTGGTCGCTGCCCTCGTCGCCTTCGGTGGGGCTGCCGGTCTCACCTATTACGTCCCCAACAAGCCCCGGTGACGAGCCAGGCGTACTGCCGGACCGATGCGAGTCGATCGCGCCGTTGACATCGCGTGTCTCCCGCTGGGGATGATGTCGCCAGGCCGGGTGGCAGCCTCTGATCCGGTCGCCGTGCGCCGGTCGGCTGACCCCACTCAGGGCGAGCACCGGAAGGACGTGTCCCGGTCGCGCTCGGTGAGCGGTCAGCCCGCGCTGCACCACTCCCCCGGCGTGTGCGCGCCGTGGGCCACCCGCAGGTCGACGCCGTCGTCCCCGGGACGCAGGTGCGGCGAGGGGCGCCAGTCGTGCCGGGGCGCGGCCGGCCGGGCCGCGGCGTGCGCGGCCAGGGCGGCGGGAAGCAGCCGCATCCGGGCGGCGAGCCACTCGTCGTCCCAGGGGCCGTCCTCGAGCACCGAGGCGGCGGGGCGGAACTCCAGGTAGACCGTGCGCCGCAGCGGCGAGCCGGCGGTGGGCGGCGAGCCGTGCACCACCATGTCGTCGTGGACGAGGACGTCCCCGGGCGCCATCGGCACCTCGACCGCAGCGGGCACGTCCCAGCCGTGGGCGTCGCGCAGCCCGCAGGCGTCGGTGCGCGCCCGCTGCGAACCGGGCACCACCCGCAGCGCGCCCTGCCCGGGCAGCGCGGCGTCGAGGTAGACGTCGACGTTGAACAGCCGGTGCCGCCGGGCGTGCACGGCGTCCTGGTGCCACGGCACGGGCGCGCCGGCGCCCTCGGCCTTGACCACGAGCGACTCGTAGGTGGGCACCAGGTCCGGCCCGGCCAGCGACTCGGCGATGCCGAGCACCTCCGGGCTGCCGAGCAGCTCCAGCGAGGCGTCCTCGCCCTTGTCGTGCAGGTAGTCGACCCGCCACAGCACGCCGCCGGTGAACAGGTGGTCCCCGGTGGGCGGCATCGACGTCCACCGGTCGGCGGCGGCGCGCAGCCGGGCGAGCAGGTCGGCGGGGATGCGGTCGCGCAGGACGAGGAACCCCTCGGCGTCGAACCGGGCGACCTGGGCGGGGGTCAGGGACAACGGCGTCATGCCCCCGATGCTCGGCCGGGCCGGCGCGGGAGACTCCCAGCATGGACGGCGGTGCTTCCCGGATCCGCGCCGGGTCCCCGGCCGAGCCCCTGCTCGCCGGCCCGGTGCACGAGGAGCACGGCCTGGCCTGCCGGCTGAGCACCCGGCCGGTGATGCGCCGCGCGCACCGGCACGACGACGTCGAGCTCGCGCTGGCCGTGGGCGGGTGGGTCGAGCACGAGCACGCGGGCCGGCGGGTGCGGGTGCCCGACGGGACGCTGGTCGTGGCGTGGGGGGCGCTGCCCCACCGGGTGAGCGCCGCCGGGGACGGCGCGGCGGTCCGCTGGCTCACCGTGCCGCTGGCCGATGCGCTGGAGTGGGACGTGGAGGGCCGGCTGACCGCGGCGCTGCTGCGCGGCGAGCGGCGGGTGCTGCCCGGCCGGTCCGACGACGCCGCGCGCTTCGCCGGCTGGGCGGCCGACCTGGCCGGCGGCGTCCCGGCCGAGGCCCGCGCGGCCCGGCTGGAGGTGCGCGCGCTGCTGGAGCGGCTGTCGGTGCTCGACCCGGATCCGGACCCGGCGCAGGACGAGGGCCCGGCGGAGGACGAGGGCCCGGCGGAGGACGAGGGCCCCGCCCCTGACCGGCACGCGCGGCGGGTGGCGCAGATGGCCGCCTTCGTCGCGGCGCGGTTCCGCGAGCCGATCGGCGTCGCCGAGGTCGCCGCCGCCGCGCACCTGCACCCGGCCACGGCGACCGCCGCCTTCCGCACGGTCACCGGCACCACCCCGGCCGCGTTCCTGCTGCGCTGCCGGCTCGCCGAGGCCCGGCGGCTGCTGCTGGTCACCACGGCCGACGTCGACGCCGTCGCCCGGCGGGCCGGCTTCGGCTCCACGAGCAGCTTCTACGCCGCCTTCACCCGCGAGGTCGGCGAGCCGCCGGCGGCCTGGCGGCGGCGCCGGCTGGCGCGCCGGGAACTTGTCTGAGCCGCAACGGCAGCAGCAGGAGCTTGCCCGTGGTCCGCCGCGCCTCCAGGTCCTCGTGCGCGCGCCGGGCCTCGCTCAGCGGGTGACGGCCGCCGATGCGCACGTCGAGCCGGCCGGAGGCGACCAGGTCCAGGACGGCGCCGACCCGCTCCCGGAGCAGATGCGGGGTGCGGGTGTAGGTCCCCAGCGTCGGCCGCTGGACGTACAGCGACCCGTGCGCCGCCAGCTGCTGCAGCGGCAGCGGCTCGGGCTGCCCGCTCGCGGCGCCGAAGAGGACCATCCGGCCGGTGGGCCGCAGCGCGGTCAGCCCCGCGGCGAACGTCGCCCTCCCGACGCCGTCGTAGACCACCGCCGCGCCCTCGCCGCCGGAGAGCTCGCGCACCCGCTCGGGGAACCCCGCGTAGCCCACGACGACGTCGTCGGCCCCGGCCCCCCGCGCCAGCACGGCCTTGTCCTCGGTCGACACCGTGGCCAGCACGTGCCCGCCCCGGGCGCGCACCAGCTGCGTAAGCAGGAGCCCGACGCCGCCGGCCGCGCTGTGCACGACCGCCCAGTCGCCCTCGGACACCGGGTAGGAGTCGGCGGCCAGGTACTGGGCGGTGCAGCCCTGCAGCACCACGGCGGCGGCCAGCTCGGCGGGCACGCCGTCGGGTACCGGGACCAGCCTGTCCCTCGGCGCGGCCACGCGGGTCGCGTAGCTGCCCGGGACGTCGAGCCAGGCCACCCGCTCGCCGGTGCCGGCCACGGTGCCGGCCCCCTCCGCGCCCACGACCGCCGGCAGGCGGCCCCCGTAGGGCGGGCGCCCCTCCCGCTCGTAGACGTCGCGGAAGTTCACGCCCACGGCCTCGACGTCGACGAGGACCTGCCCCTCCCCCGGCTCGGGGTCGGGGAGGTCGCGGACCTGCAGCACCTCGGGCCCACCGGTGCGTTCGACGACCACCGCCTGCACGGTGCCTCCCGTCATCGATCCGGTCGTGTCACCGGGATGGTCCTCCCCGGGGGCCCGACAGTGTGATCTGCGACGGGAACACGACTCCGCGCCTTCGCGAGTGGAATGGCCGGTAGGTGGTAACGCTTGTCGTCTGCAACCACAGTCCAGACGGGGCGCTGCCGCGCGCCCAGGGGGAAGTCCGTGACCGTCACCCACGACCGCAGCACCACCGTGCCCGCGGAGGTCCAGACGCCGCACCGCGCGGTGCTGGTGCTCGTCCTCGGCGCCTTCGTCGCCGTCGGCGCGTTCACCATCGACATGTACCTGCCGGCGCTGCCGGCCATCGCCACCGACCTGCGCACCAGCTCGCCGATGGTCCAGCTGACCCTGACCGGCACGCTGGCCGGGCTGGCGATCGGGCAGCTCGTGATCGGGCCGCTCGCCGACGCGCTGGGCCGCCGCCGTCCGATGCTGGCGGGGACCGCGCTGCACGTGGTGGCCTCGCTGCTGGTCCTCGTCGCGCCGACCGTCGAGGTGCTCGGGGTGCTGCGGGTCCTGCAGGGCGTGGGCAGCGCCGCCGGTGGGGTGGTCGCCATGGCGATCGTGCGGGACCTGTTCGAGGGCCGGGCGGCCGCCGCCATGCTGTCGCGGCTGTTCCTCGTCATGGGCGCCGCCCCGGTGCTCGCCCCGACGATCGGCGGCGAGCTGCTGCGGATCACCTCGTGGCGCGGGGTGTTCGTCGTCCTCGCGGGTTACGGGCTGCTCCTGCTCGTCGTCGGCGCGCTCGTCGTCCCGGAGACCCTGCCGCCGGCCCGCCGCGTGACCGGCGGCGTCGCCGGGGTCCTGCGCACCTACCGGGGGCTGCTCCGGGACCGGGTGTACGTGGGGCTGGTGGTGGTGGCCGGGCTGACCATGGCCGGGCTGTTCAGCTACGTCTCCGGGTCCTCCTTCGTCTACCAGCGGCAGTTCGGCCTCGACGAGCAGCAGTTCGGGATGCTGTTCGGCGCGGGCGCCTTCTGGCTGATCGGCGCGACCCAGCTCAACCCGGTCCTGCTGCGCCGGTGGTCGCCGGCGCAGCTCCTGTCCGCCGCGATGTCGGCCGGTGCGGTCGCCGCGCTGGTGCTGCTGGCGCTGGCGGTCACCGGGACCGGCGGGCTCGCCGGCGTGGTCGTCCCGCTGTGGGCCGTGCTCGCCGCCATCGGGCTGGCGCTGCCCAACGCCCCGGCGCTCGCGCTGGCCGCGCACGGCGAGACCGCGGGCTCCGCGGCCGCCCTGCTGGGCGCGGTCCAGTTCGGCATCGGCGCCGCGGTCTCCCCGCTCGTCGGCCTGCTCGGCAACGACGCCACGGCGATGGCGCTCACCATGGTGGGCGGCCTGGTCCTGGCCATCGGGGTGCTCGGCGTCGTCGTCCGGCCGTGGCGGCTGACCGAGCTGGGCGACTCCCCGGCGGTCGCCGTCGCCCACTGAGCGGCGGCCCGGCCGCGCGCACGAGCGCGGCCGGGTGGCCGGGACGACGACACGGCGATGACTCCGGCCCGGCGGGGCGGTCTGAGTACCCGAGGACCCCGTTCCGTCCCTCCCGAGAGGACCGCCGCCATGGCCGAGACCGACCGCACCGACCAGGCCGGCGGGCCCCGGGCCCCCGAGCCCCACCCGCGGCTGCGCGACCTCGACGTGCTCGTGGGCACGTGGCGGCTGGAGGGCAGCGACCTCGACGGCAGCGGCGCGTTCACCGGCACGGTGACGCGACGCTGGCTCGAGGGCGGCCACTTCCTCGTGCAGCAGATGCGGATCGACGGCGACGAGCGCGAGGGCGCCGAGTACATCGGCTACGACCACGCGCAGGAGACGCTGCGGTCGATGTTCTTCAGCAACGAGGGGCCCGGCCCGTACTGCTCCTTCGCGCTCGAGTACTCCTGGCAGATTGAGGGCGACGACCTCACCGTCTGGCACGGGGCCAAGGACTCCCCCGCCCGCTTCCACGGCACCATCGACCGCGCCGCCGGCACCGTCGACGGCCGCTGGGAGTGGCCCGGCGGCGGTTACCGGGCCACGGAGATCCGCGTCGACGACGGCGGGTGAGCGGCCGGTCCGGCGCCGCGGGGTCGGGCCGGCGAGGTCAGGCCGGGGACGGGCGGCGCTTCTCCTGCCGCGTCCGGCTCTCCGGCGCCTTCCGCGGACCGGGCGTGCCCGCCGCAGCCGAGCCCTCGGCCGCCGGCGCGCGGTCCTGCTCCGACCGCGCCTCGTCGGACCCGTCCTGCGGCGGTGCCGCGGTAGCCCGGCCGGGGACGGCCCACTTCAGCTCCAGCTCCAGCTCGATCTCGTCGCCGTCGACCTCCACCTCGAGCTCGCAGCGGAGCCGGTCGGCCACCGTCAGCTCCAGGGTGGTGTCGCCCAGCTCGACGGTGACCTCGCCGTCGTCGGACCCCAGCCCCTCCGCCAGCGCCGCCAGGAAGCGGGCGATCTCCGGACGGCTCAGCGTCCGTTCCTGCTCGATCTTCACGTCCGACACGGGCTCCTCCGTTCCTCCGCGCACGCCGCGCGCCGCGGCGCCGAGGGTCCCGCGCCCGGCGCCCGGCGACCTCATCCCCGCCGGGTGAGGCCGCCGGCGCACCCGCCCGGCACGGTCGCGCCATGAGGACAGGTGCAGCCGGACGCCGAGCAGCCGGGTCCACGACCCCCACCCGCCACGCCCGCCGGGGAGGTGGCAGCGCCGTGCTCAACCGGACCGCGGTCGCCCTCGACGACGGCGCGGTGCGGGCCGCGGCCCCGCCCGCCCGGCCCACCCCGCAGGAACGGAAGGCCGCGGGCAAGGCGCTGCGCGCCGGCGCACCCCTGGCCGCGCTCGCCGAGTCCCCCCGGGCCACGCGCACCCGCGACCCCCTCACCCTGCTCGTGGAGCAGGCCGCCGACCGGGTGCCCGAGCTGGTGCCGATCCGCTACGGGCGGATGCTGCAGTCCCCGTTCGCCTACTACCGCGGCGCCGCCCGGGTCATGGCCGCCGACCAGGCCGGGGCGTCGCGGTCGGGCCTGACCGTGCAGATGTGCGGCGACGCGCACGCGGCCAACTTCGGCCTGTACGGCTCACCGGAGCGCCGGCTGGTGTTCGACACCAACGACTTCGACGAGACCCTGCCGGGCCCGTTCGAGCACGACGTCCAGCGGCTGGTCGCCAGCCTGGAGCTCGCCGGCCGGGAGAACGGCCTGTCGCGCAAGCAGCGGCGGGCGGTCACCGTCGCCGCCGGCGCGCGGTACCGGACGGCGATGGCGGAGTTCGCGGCGCAGCGGGACATCGAGGTCTGGTACGCCGGCCTCGACGCCGAGGCGTTGCAGCGCGACCTGATCCCGCAGCTCGGGCCGGGCGCGCGCAAGCGGCTGGCCCGCGCGCTCGAGCGGGCGCGGACCCGCGACAGCCTCCAGGCCTTCGGCAAGCTCACCGAGCTGGTCGACGGCCGGCTGCGGATCAAGGCCGAGCCCCCGCTGCTGGTGCCGCTGCGCGACCTCCTGCCCGGGGCGGAGGGCCCGGACCCGGCCCGCGCCTTCCACGGCCTGATCCGGCTGTACCGGAGCACGCTGCAGGTCGACCGCCGCACCCTGCTGGAGCGGTACGCGTTCGTCGACATGGCCCGCAAGGTCGTCGGGGTGGGCAGCGTGGGCACCCGCTGCTGGGTGGTCCTGCTCGTCGGGCGCGACGACGACGACCCGCTGCTGCTCCAGGTCAAGGAGGCCGGCCCGTCGGTGCACGCCGAGTTCGTCGGGCCCAGCCAGTACACCCACCAGGGCGAGCGGGTGGTGGCCGGCCAGCACCTGATGCAACAGGCCAGCGACGTCTTCCTCGGCTGGGAGCGCACCGCCGGCGTCGACGGCGTCGAGCGGGACTTCTACCTCCGGCAGCTGCGGGATTGGAAGGGGTCGGTCGAGCTCGGCGACCTGCGCCCCGAGGGGCTGCAGATCCTCGGCTCGGTCTGCGCCTGGTGCCTGGCCCGGGCGCACGCCCGGACCGGCGACCGCATCGCGATCGCCGGCTACCTGGGCTCCTCGCCGGCGTTCGAGCACGCGCTCGCCGACTACGCGGAGGCGTGCGCCGACGTCACCGAGGGCGACCACCGGCAGCTGGCCGAGGCCGCCGCCGCGGGCCGGGTGCCCGTGCAGCGCGACGTCTGAGCGGGCCCCGCCCCGCCGCGCGCCCCGCCGGCCACATCGTCCGGACGGGAGGAGGCCCGGCGGCCCCGGTCTGCCGACGCTGGACGCCGCCGGTCCCCACCTCAGGAGGAGCCATGACCCAGACCACCCCCGACGCCACCCTCGACGGCCTCGCCCGCGGCGACGCCCCGGTGCTCGAGACCGTCCTCGCCATGAACCTGGACGCGCTCGACCGCTCCGGGCTGGACGCCGACACCTACCTGCTCGTCCGCCTGGCCGTGCTCGTCGCCATGGACGCCCCGCCCGCCTCCTACGCGGTCACCCTCGGCATGGCCGCGGACACCGACGTGACGGTCGAGCAGGCCCAGGCGGTCCTGGTCGCCATCGCCCCGCTGGTGGGGACCCCGCGGATCACCGCCGCGGCCGGCAACATCCTGCGCGCCATCGCGGGCGCGGAGGCCCTGGCCGAGGCCATCCCCGAGCAGCGCACGTCCTGACCCCGCACCGCGGGCGCCGATCCGGGATCGGAGGACACGGATGACCAGGACCGGCGCCCGCGCCGGCGCGGCCACGGCGACGGCAGGCGTGATCGTCCTGCCGCTCGCCCTCGCGCAGTTCATCGCCAGCTACGCCGCGTCGAACATGAACGTGGCGATCAGCACGATCGCCGACGACCTCGACACCGACGTCGCGGGGATCCAGACCACCATCACGCTGTTCACGCTGACGATGGCGGCGCTGATGATCCCCGGCAGCAAGCTCACCGACATCTGGGGCCGCAAGCGCTGCTTCGTCCTCGGCCTGCTGGTGTACGGCGCCGGCGCCCTGCTGGCCGCCCTCGCGCCGGGGCTGGCCGTGCTGACCGTCGGCTACTCCCTGCTGGAGGGGATCGGGTCGGCGCTGCTCATCCCGCCGATCTACATCCTCATCACCGTCGTGTTCGACGACGTGAAGACGCGCGCCAAGTGGTTCGGCGTGGTCAGCGGCGCCGCGGGGCTGGGCGCGGCCGCCGGGCCGCTGATCGGTGGCCTGATCACCAGCTACGTGAGCTGGCGGGCGTCGTTCGTCCTGCAGGCCGCGGTCGTGGGCGCGATCGTGCTGCTCGCCCGCCGGATCGACGACCCGCCGCTGCCGGCGCAGCGCCCGCGGTTCGACCTGCTCGGCGCCGTGCTGTCCGCCGCCGGTCTGTTCTTCGTCGTCTTCGGGATCCTGCAGACGGGCACCCAGGGCTGGACCTCGTCCCGGGTGTGGATCCTGGTCGCCCTCGGCGGCCTGTTCCTGGCCGTCTTCTTCCTCTACACGCAGACCCGAGAGCGGCACGGCCGGACGCCGCTGGTCTCGCCCTCGCTGTTCCGCAACCGCACCTCCAACCTCGGGCTGACCACCCAGACCGTGCAGTGGCTGGTCATGCAGGGGGCGTTCTTCGTCATCTCGGTGTTCCTGCAGCAAGAGCGGGGCTACTCGGCCGTCCAGACCGGACTGATGCTGCTGCCGGCCACGATCGGCATCCTGCTGTCCGCCGGCGCCGCGCAGCGGATGGCCAGCCGGCACCCGCAGCGACTGCTGATCCGGGCCGGCTTCACGCTCACCGTCGTCGGCCTGGCGCTGCTGCTGGCGCTGGTCCGCCAGGACTCCGCGGTCTGGACCTTCTGGCCCGGGCTGTTCCTCATGGGCTTCGGGGTGGGGGCGATGCTCACCGCGTCGGTGAACGTGGTGCAGTCGGCCTGGCCGGAGTCGGTGCAGGGCGACATCTCCGGCGTTTCGCGCAGCGTCTCCAACCTCGGGTCCTCGCTCGGTGTCGCGATCGCCGGGTCGGTGCTCGTGGGGGCGACCGCCGGGGGCAACCCCCCGTTCCTCACCGCGATCGTGGTGGTCGGCGGGTTCGCCGTCGTCGGGTGGCTGGCCGCCTTCCTCCTCCCCCACACGCCACGCCGGAGCCCTCCGCCGTCGGCCTGAGGACCGTTGTCCGGAGCGCTGCCGAGGAGGAGGCTCGGGCGCGCGGCGATGCCGCAGGGGCGTCGCCGCCGTCCGAGAGGAGGGCGGCATGTACGCCCGATCCACCACCATCCGCGGCAACCCCGGATCGCTCGACGACGCCATCGCCTACATGCGCGACGAGGTCTGGCCGGCCGTGCAGGACATGGACGGCTGCGTCGGCCTGTCGATGCTGTGCGATCGCGAGACCGGCCGGTGCATCGCGACGTCGGCCTGGGAGGACCGGCAGGCGATGGACGCCAGCGCCGAGCGCGTCGCCCCGATGCGCCGGCACCTGGTGGACCGCTTCGGCGCGGGTGAGGACCTCGAGGTGCGCGAGTGGGAGATCGCCGTCCTCCACCGCGCGCACACCGCCGGGGACGGCGCGTGCGCCCGGATCACCTGGAGCCACGGCGACCCGGCCAGGGCCGACCAGCTGCTGGACATGTACCGCACCAGCCTGATGCCGCGGATCCAGGAGACGCCCGGCTTCTGCAGCCTCAGCATGATGATCGACCGGGAGACCGGTCACGCCGTCGGCACCGTGGTCTTCGACGGCCGCGCCCACCTCGAGGAGTCCCGGGAACAGGCCCGCATGCTGCGCGAGGAGGGCGTCGCGATCATGGGCATCGACATCCTCGACGTCGCCGAGATGGACCTCGTCCTGGCCCACCTCCGGGTACCCGAGACCGTCTGAGGCCGGCCCGGTCAGGGGCCGCTCGGGATCCCCGGGATGGCACCGGCGGGCGGAGGGGGACGCCGCTGCGCCCGCCGGTCACCTGCTCCAGCGCATGCCCAGCAGCACGGTGTCGTCCCCTCCGCCGTCGGCGGTGAGCGTCCGCATCAGGTCGTCGAGCGCCTCCGGCAGCGGCTGCCCGTCGAGGCCCGCGGCGGCGGCCCGCAGCCGGTCCAGGCCGGTGTCGATGACCTCGCCGCGGCGCTCGACGAGCCCGTCGGTGAAGGCGAGCAGCGTGCCGGTGGCCGGCACCCGGACCTCGGTGACCGGGGCCGGCGCCGGGGCGTCCACGCCGACCGGCGGGGTGACGGGCACCGCCAGGGAGCAGGCCCCGCCCCCGGTGACCAGCACGGGCGGGAAGTGCCCGGCGCAGGCCAGTCGCAGCCGTCCGGTGGCGGTGTCGAGCTCGCCGAGGAGCAGAGTGGCGAAGCGGTGGTCGGTGCTGACGTCGAGCAGCCGCCGCAGCCTGGCCAGCACCACGGTGACGTCGTCGCCCTGGGCCAGGTAGGCGCGGACCGCGAACCGCAGCTCGGCCATCGTGGTGGCCGCCGGCAGCCCGCTGCCGGAGATGTCGCCGACGACGAACACGCAGCAGCCGGGCCCGCGGGCGACGACGTCGTACCAGTCCCCGCCGACCTCGAGCTCGTCACCGCGGGCCTCGTAGCGGGCGGCGACCTCCAGCCCCTCCAGGACCGGGACCTCGGGCAGCAGCGCGTGCTGCAGGGTGCTCGCGATGCCGCGCTGCTGGCGGTAGAGCCGCTCGTTCTCGGCCGCCAGCCGCTCCGCCTCGCCGCGGCGCCGCAGGACCGCCGCGGCGGTCCGGGCCGCCGCGGCGGCGAGCGCGACGCCGACGCCGGTCACGATCCACGGCAGCGCGGAGGAGAGCGCGCCGGTCAGGCTCCCCGGGGAGGCGCCGACGACGGTGATCGCGGTGTCCCCGAACGCCACCGTGCTCCGGGCGGTCTCGCCGCGGATCGGCACCGGCCCGGTGGAGTACAGCAGCTGGTCGGCATTGGTGCCGCGCCCGAGGTGGACGGCGAAGTCCAGGCCGCCGAAGGCCTCGTCGGGCGGCACCTCGACGCGCCGGTCCGGTGGCAGGACCGACTCGGCGTAGACCACCAGGCCGGCGGTGTCCCCCGCCGGGCGCAGCGCGTACCCGAGCCGGTCCGGGTCACCGGGCAGGATGCCCCGCACCGCCAGCGTCCCGTCGGCGGGGGCGCCGGCGAGGAACGCGGCGAACCCGTCCCCGCCGGGACCGGCCGGCTCGGCTCCCTGCACCGCCAGCCGCTCGGCCCCTCCGCCGCCGGGGGCGCGCCACAGCGACAGCGACACCAGGTCCGCGCCGGAGACGCGGGCGGCAGCGAACCGCTCGAACGCGCCGGGATCGCCGCCGGTGGCGGTGGCGACCTGCCCGGCGTCGGCCAGCCGGGTGGTCAGCACCGCGACCTGGGTGGTCAGCACCGTGCCGGCCTGGGCGACCTCCCGCTCGAGGAGGTCCCGCTCGGCGCGGGCGTTGACCTGGCCGGCCAGCACCGCGAGCACCGCCGTGACCGCGAGGACCACGACGGCGACGAGGCCGGCGACCCGGCGCGGCGTCCCGGCGGTCACGGGGGTGCCGGCAGGACGACGCCGACGCGGCGCGTGCGGGCGGGCTGGGGCATGCGGGCCTCCCTCAACACGCACGCCACCGACTGCTCGAGGGCGCTCCGCACGGGATCGACGTGGCCGACCGCGTCCCGTCCCTGGACCGCGACAGTGGGGGATGCTAGTCAGCCGCGGCGGCCGGGGACACCGGCTCGCCGCTCCCCCGGCCGCGGAGGCGAGCGGCCCGAGACCCCGCGACGGGCGGGCGGGCGGCCACACTGGCGCCGTGGACGACGAGGACCTGAGACTGCTGGTGTACCGCTCGTTCGCCGACACCGGCGCGGCACCCGGTCCCGACCGGCTGGCGGAGGAGCTGGCCGTCGCGCCGGAGGACGTGCGGGCCGGCCTCCGGCGGTTGGCCGCGGCCCGGCACCTCGTCCTCGACGACGGGGACCGGGTGGTCATGGCCCATCCCTTCGCGGCCGTCCCGCTCGGGTTCGCCGTGATGGGGAGCCGCACCCTGTGGTGGGGCGGCTGCGCGTGGGACTCCTTCGCGCTGCCGCACCTGCTGCCCGACCAGGCGCCGGTCCTCGTGTCCACCCGCTGCCCGGGCTGCTCGCGGGCGCACGCCTGGGACGTCGGCCGGGACGCGCCCCCGGACGGGGACCAGGTGGCCCACTTCCTCGTCCCGGCCGCCCGCATCTGGGACGACGTCGTCCACACGTGCTCCCACCAGCGGCTGTTCTGCTCACCGGGCTGCGTGGACACCTGGCTGGCGCGGACCGGGGAGCCCCGCGGCTACACGATGGACCTCGCCACGCTGTGGCGGCTGGCCGCGCACTGGTACGACGGGCGCCTCGACCGCGGCTACCGGCGCCGGGACCCGGCGACCTCGGCCGAGTACCTGCGGAGCGTGGGACTGGCCGGCTCCTTCTGGGGGCTGTGACCCCACGCCGGCGGGCGGCGTCCGAGCGGGGTCAGTCCCCGCCGTCGTCGCCGCCGACGGCACCGTCCCCGCCGCCGGCGGGGGGTGCGACGCCGGCGTCCGGGTGCTCGGCGACCGTCCGCTCGAGCGGGACGGGCTCCGGCAGGGTCGTGTAGTCGACGTCGGCGGCGTACCGCCCGACGCGGGGCCCCGGCTCGGTCACGACGACCACCTCCTGACCGCAGTGTGCCCCCGGACCGGGCGCCCGGGGCTCTCGCCGACCGGCGGGGATGACCGACGCGGGCCGCCCGACCCGCCGCGCCGCCCCGGATGCCGGGATGATGGCCGGGTGCTGGTCACCGAGGACCGCGGCGACGTCACCGTCCTGCGCATCGAGCACGGCCGGGTCGGCGCCCTGGACGTGGAGCTGCTGGACGCCCTCACCGCGGCCGTCACCGGGTCCGACCGGGCGCTGGTGGTCACCGGCACCGGCTCCTCGTTCTCCGCCGGGGTGGACCTGCGCCGGATCCTCGACGGCGGCCGTCCCTACACCGAGGAGCTGCTGACGGCGCTCTCGCGCACGTTCCGCGCCGTGTTCGACCACCCGCGACCCACGGTCGCCGCGGTCAACGGGCACGCCATCGCCGGCGGCTGCGTGCTGGCCCTCGCCTGCGACCTGCGGCTGGTGTCGGGCGGGCGGATGGGGCTGACCGAGCTGGCGGTCGGCGTCCCCTTCCCGGCCGCCGCGCTGGAGATCGCCCGGCACGCGCTCGGGCCCCGCGCCGGCCGGGTGCTGCTCGGCGCGCAGGCCGTCGACCCGGAGCAGGCGCTGGCCCTGGGGATGGTCGACGAGATCACCGCGCCCGGCGAGCTGCTGCCGCGGGCGCTCGCGCTGGCCGCCGAGCTGGCCGCCCGGTCACCGGAGTCCTACCGGCTGACCAAGACAGCCCTCCACCGCCCCGCCGACGCGGCGATCGCGGCGACCACCGCGGGCGACACGGCCGTCGTCGCCGGGTGGACCTCCGACGACACCCGGCAGCGGATCGACGCCGCGCTCGCGGCGCTGGCCCGCCGCTAGGACACCGGCAGAGCCCGGCGGCGCGGCCTCACCCGGGCCGCGGACCGGAACCGACCACCCGGACCTCCGCGGCGGTGCTCCGGTCGGCGTCGGGCCGATCGCCTGGCCGATCGCCTGGCCGATCGCTCCGCGGCACGACGAGGACGGGGGCCGGCGCGTCCCGGACGAGGGCGTCGGTCACGCTCCCCAGCAGCCGCGTCGACAGGTCCCGTCCGCGCGCGCCGACGACCAGCACGTCGACGGCCCGCCGCCGGGCCAGGCGGCGCAGCGCCTCGGGCGGGACCCCGGCGAGCACCTCCACCTCGACGGGTGCGCCGGTCACCCGCGAGGCCGCGGCCAGGAGGCGCCGACCCGCGGCGGTGACCTGGTCGCCCGCCGGCCGGGACAGTGCCTCGTGGGGCAGGACCTCCGCGAGCAGCAGCCGGCCACCGGCCGGCACCAGCCGGGAGGCCGCGTCCACGGCGGCGGTCGACTCCGGCGAGCCGTCCACCCCGACCAGCACGACGGGTCCGCCGGCGCGGCCCGGGCGCCCCGAGCGCGGCGGTCGGGCGTCGTCCCGGCGGCGGTCCCGGGCGAGGACCTCCAGGGCGATGGGCACGGCCAGCGGACCGAGGCCCAGGGTGACCAGGAGCCATGCCGGGTCGTGCCCGTGCCGGGCCATGCGCCATCCGGTGAGCGCGCCGGTCAGGATCCAGACGGCGACCGCCACCGCGGTACCGGTGCTCGTCATCGCAGGTCTCCTCCCTCCGTGGCGGGGACGGCCGACCGCTCGGGCCGGCCGGTGGACGTCCCCGCGTCCGGGCGCCGTCGGGTGAGTGCCGCCGCACCCCACACGGCCACCGATCCGGCCGCGGCGACACCGGCCACGACGGCCCAGGCCGGCGCGGTCGGCCAGGCGGTGCCGAGCAGGTCGGTGACCCCGGGGGCCGCGCTGACGAGCAGTTGCAGCGCGAGCACGGCGGCGACGCCGACGAGCAGCCAGCGGTTGGCCGACCAGGCCGCACGTGGCAGCGGTGCGTGCAGCGACCGGCAGGTGAAGAGGTAGGCGACCTCGACGAGGACGAAGGCGTTCATGGCGGCGGTGCGGGCCCGGGCGTCGTCGTCGCCGACCGCGGCGGCGGCACCGAAGGCGGCGAACGCGACGGCGGTGAGCAGCAGCCCGACGACGAGAACGCGGAGGGCCATGCGCCGGTCGAGGACGGGCGAGCCCGGTCGCCGGGGTGGGCGGGCCATGATCCCCGGCTCCTCGGGCTCCACGGCGAGGACCAGCCCCAGTCCGACCGCGGTCACCAGGTTGACCCACAGGATCTGGACCGCGGTCAGCGGCAGGGTGACGCCGGCGAGGACGGCCGCGACGACCACCAGGGCCTGCCCGACGTTGGTCGGCAGGGCGAAGACGAGGAACTTGACGACGTTGTCGAAGACACCTCGGCCCTCCTCGACGGCGGCCTCGATGGTGGTGAAGTCGTCGTCGGTGAGGACCAGGTCGGCGGCCTGCTTGGCGGCCTCGGTGCCCCCGCGTCCCATGGCCACCCCGATGTCGGCCTGGCGCAGGGCCGGGGCGTCGTTGACCCCGTCACCGGTCATCGCGACGACCTCGCCACGACGTTGCAGCGCCCGGACCAGGCGCAGCTTCTGCTCCGGGGTCACCCGGGCGAAGACGGACGTGTCCGCGACCGCCCGGTCCAGCCCGCCGTCGTCGAGGCGGTCCAGGTCGGCGCCGCTCAGGGCCCGGAGCGGACCGCCGCCGGGCGCGCGGATCCCGACCTGCCGGGCGATCGCAGTGGCGGTCACGGCGTGGTCGCCGGTGATCACCGCGACGGCGATCCCGGCGTCCTGGCAGGCCGCGACCGCCGCGGGCACCGCCGGGTGCGGCGGGTCCTCCGAGGCGACCAGCCCGAGCAGTTCCAGGTCCCGGACGTCCTCCTCGCCGAGGCCCTGCCGGGCCGGCAGGCGCCCCCGGGCGACCGCGAGCACCCGCATGCCCTCGGCCGAGAGCCTCTCGGCCTGCCGTACCCACTCCTCGGCTCCCGCTCCGGCCGCCCGGGTCCGGTGCAGCAACCGGTCCAGGCCGCCCTTCACGACGACGACGTCGCCACCGTCGCCGGCCGCGTACCGGACGGCCATCCAGCCGAGCGCGCTGTCGAAGGGGACGACCGCCGTGCGGGGCCGGGCGGCGCGCAGCGCCGCGGGGTCGGTGCCGGCCTTGGCGGCGGCCACGAGCAGGGCGGTCTCGGTGGGGTCCCCCACCGTCTCCCAGCCCTCGCCGGTCGGCACCAGGTGGGCGTCGGAGGCCAGGACGGCGGCCTCGAGCGTGTCCCGGGTCGCCGCCAGTGCCTCGGCGGACCCGGCGACCACCTCCCCGGTGGGCGCGTCCCCGGGGCCGGTGACCTCGGCACGGCCGAGGGCGGTGACCACCCGGCGGACGGTCATGCGGTTCTGGGTGAGGGTCCCGGTCTTGTCCGTGCAGATCACCGTCGTACTGCCCAGCGTCTCGACCGTCGGCAGCCTGCGGGTCACCGCGCCCCGCCGGGCCATCCGGGCGACGCCGATCGCCATCGTCACCGTCAGCGCGGCCGGCAGTCCCTCGGGGATCGCGGCGACGGCGACGGCGGCGGCGTCGACGATCGAGGTCCCCGGACCGTGACCCCGGAGGAACCCCACCCCCGCGGTGACCGCGGCGACGGCGACCACGATCCCGGTGAGCCGGCGTCCGAACCCGTTGACCGCCGCCATCAGCGGGGTGTCCAGGCGGTCCGCGGACTCGGTCAGGCGGGCGATCGCCCCGAGCTCGGTCCGGCCGCCGGTCGCCACCACCACGCCGCGGCCGGTCCCGGCGACGACCAGCGTGCCGGCGTAGGCCGCACTGGAGCGCTCGGCCAGGGGCGCGTCGGCGTCCGCCACAGCGGCCCCCTTGCGGGCGGCTTCGGGCTCGCCGGTGAGCGCGGACTCGTCGAGGGCCAGCGCGTCGGTCCGGAGCAGGCGGAGGTCGGCCGGTACCCGGTCGCCGGCGACCAGCTCCACGAGGTCCCCGACGACGACGTCGGCGGCCGGCACCCGGTGCGCCGCGCCGTCGCGCACGACGGTCGCCTCGGGCTGCACCAGGTCGGCCAGCGCCGACAGCGCCTGCTCGGCCCGCCCCTCCTGCACGAACCCGACCACCGCGTTGGCCAGGACCACCACCACGATGACGGCGGCGTCGACCGGGTCGCCGGCGACCAGCGCCAGGCCGGCCGCCGCGAGCAGGACCAGGACCAGCGGATCGGACACCTGGGCCAGGAAGCGGCGCACCGGCCCCGGCCGCACCGGCTCGGGCAGCCAGTTGGGCCCGTCGCGGCGCAGCCGGGTACCCGCCTCGTCGGCGGTCAGCCCGGTGCCCGCCGGCGAGCCCAGCGCGGCCAGCACCTCGCCGGACGCCCGCGCCCAGGGCCGGTCGAGGACCTCCCCGCCCGGCGGGAGCAGTCCCGGCGCCGCGGTCACCGGAGGGCCTCCGCCGGCCGGTGCCCGGCCCACGCGTGTCGCTCGTCCCGCGCCTCGGCGGCCCAGGACAGGGCCGTGACCAGGTGCTCGGCGGTGTCGTACGGGCGGGCCTCCGCGTAGGGCCACCGCACCACCGGTCCCCGGCGGGACGGCTGGGCCAGCAGCCACGCCACCTGCTCGCCGATCTCCTCGGCCGTGCGCATGGACAGGTCCGAGCCCGGGGCGTCGGTGGTCAGCACGGGCGTGGTGACCTGCAGGACGGTGACCCGGGCGCCGCCCGAGGGCTGCTCGACCCCCAGCGCCCGTCCCAGCATCAGCTCGGCGGCCGCCGCGATGCTCATCGCGCCGAGCTCCGGCACGGTCGTGGTGGCGGCCGGGCTGTTGACCAGCAGGTACTGGCCGCCCGGGCCCGGCAGGCGGGGCAGGAACGTCCGCGCGGCGACGACGTGCAGCCGCACGATGCGGCCGACGGCCTCCTCCAGCTCGTCCACCGGGGTCTCCAGGAGGCGCCGGCCCCAGTACCACCCGGGCAGGGCGGCCACCACGTTGTCGATGCCGCCGTCGGTGCCGCCGTCGGTGCCGCCGTCGGTGCCGCCGTCAGTGCCGCCGGTGGCCGCCTGCACCGACCGGAACAGCGCGTCCGCACGGGCCTCGTCCTCCAGGCTGCCGGCGACCGTGGTCACCGTCCCGCCGCCGGCCGCGCCCCACGCCGGCGCCGTCGGCCGGGCGCGGTCGTGGGTGACCGCGACGACGTGGTGACCGGAGCGCAGCAGGGCGGTGACGACTCCCCGACCGACGTGTCCGGTGGCACCCAGGACGACGGTCACCGGGCGCGCGTCGCTCCCGGTCATCGGTCCGCCTCCTCGAGGAGGCCCGGACCGGCCGGGTCGGGGTCACGTCTGCGGCGGTCGACGACGCGCGTGCCGGGTGCGACGGGCACGGCGGTGGCCTCGGGGCTGATCGTCATGACGCTCGTCCTCGGGAGCGGGAACGGGATGGGGTGCTGCGCCCTCGAGCGTTCGCCCCACCGTCGGGGGCGGGAATGCCACCAAGGTGGAAGAGGCGGGCGGGATCCGCGATCCCCCCGGCGCCGGCGCTGCCGGGGGGTCGGCTACCGAGCGGCCGGCACCGTGGCGAGCAGGCGCACCAGCTCCGCCCGGCTGCGGCAGCCGGTCTTGCCGAAGACGCTGGTCAGGTGCTTCTTCACGGTGTCCACCGAGACGAACAGCGCGGCGGCGACCTCGGCGTTGGTCAGCCCCTCGCCGACCAGGCGGGCGACCTCGCGCTCGCGCGCGGACAGGCCGGCCAGCGGGTCGGCCGGCCCGCTGGGGAGGACCAGCACGCGCGCCAGCTGCCGCGCGAGCACGCGGGAGAGCGCGACGTCGTGGCGGTCGTAGGCGTGGTCGCGGGCGTCGAGGACCCCGATGATCGCCTCCGCGCCGTCGAGCCGGAGGCCCATCAGCACCTCGCTGCGCACCCGGTGGGCGCGCAGGAAACGGTCCAGGTAGTAGTCGACGACCTCGCCGTGGCGGAGGTCCAGCTCGTCGAGCGAGGCCGCACCACGGTCCCGGACGAGGACCCGGTTGCGGGGCAGGTTGAACACGTCGTAGGGCCAGTAGTGCTCCAGGAAGGGCGTGCCCATGCCGACCGCCCGGCCGCGGAGCACCGGCGCGCGGTCGTGGAAGGTCGTCCGCAGCGACGGTCCGGTGAAGAAGGTGGTGTGCCGCCACCCGAAGTGGCGGGCCAGCCCCTCGAGCACCTGCTCGCGCACGTCGACGCGCGCACCGGCGGAGGCGACGTCGTCCAGCAGCCGGTGCAGCCTGCGGTAGTCGGCCACCTCGAGGAGGTCGTACTCGTCCCCGAGCGGCCCGGTGCCGGTTCCCGCGGCGGTCAGTGTGCGCTCCACCGGTTGCGGTCCTCCTCGGCCGGGACCCGTGCTCGCGCCGGCCAGGTCGGGGGCTGCCCGGCACCGGACGGTGCCGCAGACCCCGGCCACCCGTCAGTCAACCGGCCGGGTGGCGCGGGGGTCCAATGCGCCCGCCCATAGCGGGCGCGCATGACCGGCGCTCACCGGGGAGGCGACCACCGTGGGGCACCCTCGGGGGGCGGGGTCGACGTCGGCGGAGCGGTCACCGTGAGGTCCCCGGGACCGTGAGGTGCCGCCCCCGGCCGGGGGCGGCACGCACGACCACGACCGGGCAGTGGGCGGCGTGCAGGACGGCGCCGGCGACCGAGCCCAGCAGCAGCTCCCGCAGCTCGCCGCGTCCCCGGGTGCCGACGACGAGCAGGTCCGCCCCGGCCGACGCGGCCGTCAGCACCCGCTCGGCGGGCCCGTGCACCGGCTGCCAGTGCACGTCCAGGCCCGCCACACCGGCGAGGGCAGGGGCACGCAGCCGCACCGTCTCCCGCCGCACCGCCTCCTCCCAGTCGGTGAGCGGGGGGACGTAGCCCGGCTCCCACGAGTCCGGGCGCGGCGCCGTGGTCAGCCCCCAGCACCGGACCACGTGCAGGGCCGTCCCGCGGCGGGCGGCGTCCTCGGCGGCCCACCGCACCGCTGCGGCCGAGACCGCGCTGCCGTCGTCGCCGACCACCACGCCGCCGTCGGGCAGGACGTGCTCGACGACGTCCCGGGTCGACTGCTCGAGAGGCTGTACCCCTGCCATCACCGGCTCCTCGTGACGTCCGTCCGCTCGCGGGTGGCGTCCGTCCGAGCGCGGGTCCGTGCCGGACCGCGACGGTGCCTGCCCGTGCGACCAGGGTCTCGGCGGCCGGCCCCGGCGCCCATGGCCCGAAGGTGGAGTTCCCGGACCCCGGGATCCAGGGGTCCCGCCGCGGGCGGTGGACGGCTCTCAGCCGGGCACCGGGTGGGCCGGCGCCCGGCCCTCCAGCACGGCCCGGGCGTCGCGCGCGGCGGTGTCGGCCATCCGCCGGCGGGTCTCGATCGTGGCGCTGCCGACGTGCGGGGCGAGGACGACGCGCTCCCGCAGCGCCAGCAGCCGCGGGTGCACCCGCGGCTCGTCCTCGAAGACGTCGAGCCCCGCGCCCCAGATCGCGCCGGCGGCCAGCGCGTCGGCCAGCGCCGCCTCGTCCACCAGCGGCCCCCGGGCGGTGTTGACCAGGATCGCCGACGGCCGCATGGCCGCCAGCTGGTCCCGGCCCACCACGTGGCGGGTCTCCGGCGTGAGCGGGGCGTGCAGGCTGAGCACGTCGGAGGAGCGCACGAGCGTGTCCAGGTCCACCCGGGTGGCCCCGAGCCGGTGCTCCTCCTCCGGCGGCAGCGGGGTCCGCGTCGTGTAGAGGACCCGCATGCCGAACCCGCGCGCGGCCCGGCGGGCGACGGCCGACCCGATCCTGCCCATCCCGAGCAGCCCGAGCGTCTTCCCGTACAGGTCCACGCCCATCACCGGCGGGGACAGCTCCCAGGCCCGCCAGCCGCCGGACCGGACGTGGGCGTCGGCCTCGGGGAGCCGCCGGGCCACCGCCAGCACCAGCGCGAGGGTGAGGTCGGCCGTCGTCTCGGTCAGCACGTCCGGGGTGTGGGTGACGGTGATCCCGAGCCGGCGGGCGACGGCGACGTCGACGTTGTCGTAGCCGACGGACACGGTGGACACGACCTCGAGCTGCGGGTTCGCCTCGAGCACCGGCCCGTCCAGCCGGTCGGTCAGCAGGCACAGGACCCCGTGGTGGCCGCGGAGGTGGGCCGCGAGCTCGCCGGGGGGCAGCGGCTCCCGGGCGTCGCGCACGACGACCTCGACCGAGCTCCCGCGGAAGGCCGCCGGGACGGTGTCGTCGAAGAGCCGCTGGGTGACCAGGAGCCGCTTCACCGGGCCCGCCTCAGCGCAGGACGAGGAGCAGGTCCCCGCCCTCGACCTGCGAGACGGCGCCGATCGCCAGCCGCTCCACGGTGCCGGTGACGGGGGCGGTGATGGCGGCCTCCATCTTCATCGCCTCGATGGTCGCCAGCGGCGCCCCGGCCTCGACGCGGTCGCCCTCGGCCACCGACAGCGTGACCACCCCGGCGAACGGCGCGGCGACCTGGCCGGGCACCGAGCGGTCGGCCTTCTCGGCGGCCCTGACCTGGGCGTCGACCGACCGGTCGCGCACGCTCACCGGGCGCAGCTGCCCGTTGAGCGTGCACACCACGGTGCGCACGCCGCGCTCGTCGGCGTCGGAGACGGCCTCGACACCCATGAGCAGGGTGACGCCGGGCTCGAGGTCGACGGCGTGCTCGTCGCCGGGCCGCAGGCCGTAGAGGAACTCCTTGGTCGGCAGCACCGACACGTCGCCGTACTGCTCGCGGTGGGCCTCGTACTCACGGGTGGGTGCGGGGAACAGCAGCCGGTTGAGCGCCTGCCGCGGCTGCCCGGCCAGCGCGCGGGCGTCGTCGTCGGACAGGTCGGCCGGCGGCTCGGCGGGCCGGCGGCCCTCCAGCGCGCGGGTGCGGAACGGCTCGGGCCAGCCACCGGGCGGGTCGCCGAGCTCGCCGCGCAGGAAGCCGATCACCGAGTCGGGCAGGTCGTACTTGCCGGGGTCGGAGCCGAAGTCGTCGACCGCGACGCCGGAGCCGACCAGCTGCAGGGCCAGGTCGCCGACCACCTTCGAACTCGGCGTGACCTTCACCAGCCGGCCCAGCAGCCGGTCGGCGGCGGCGTAGGCGTCCTCGACCTCCTCGAACCGCTGCCCCAGGCCCAGCGCGATCGCCTGCTGGCGCAGGTTGGACAGCTGCCCGCCGGGGATCTCGTGGGTGTACACCCGGCCGGTGGGCGAGGGCAGGCCGGACTCGAACGGCGCGTAGACCCGCCGCACGGCCTCCCAGTAGGGCTCCAGGTCGTTCACCGCGGCGAGCGAGAGACCGGTGGCCCGGTCGGTGGCGTCGGTGGCCGCGACGATCGCCGACAGCGGTGGCTGGCTGGTGGTCCCGGCCATCGAGGCGACCGCGCCGTCCACGGCGTCGACGCCGGCCTGCCACGCGGCGAGGAGCGTGGCCAGCTGCCCGCCGGCGGTGTCGTGGGTGTGCAGGTGCACCGGCAGGTCGAAGCGCTCGCGCAGGGCGGTGACCAGGGCCGCCGCGGCCGGTGGGCGCAGCAGCCCGGCCATGTCCTTGATGGCCAGCACGTGGGCGCCGGCGTCGACGATCTGCTCGGCCAGCCGCAGGTGGTAGTCCAGGGTGTACAGCGTCTCGCCGGGGTCGGAGAGGTCGCCGGTGTAGCACAGCGCGACCTCGGCCACCGCGGTGCCGGTCTCGCGGACGGCGTCGATCGCCGGGCGCATCTGGGACACGTCGTTGAGCGCGTCGAAGACCCGGAACACGTCGATGCCGGTGGCGGCGGCCTCGCGGACGAAGGCGTGGGTGACCGCCTCGGGGTAGGGCGTGTAGCCGACGGTGTTGCGGCCGCGCAGCAGCATCTGCAGGCACACGTTGGGCACCGCCTCGCGCAACGCGGCCAGCCGCTCCCACGGGTCCTCGTGCAGGAACCGCAGCGCGACGTCGTAGGTGGCCCCGCCCCAGCACTCCAGGCTGAGCAGCTGCGGGGCGGTGCGGGCCACGACCGGCGCCACGGCGAGCAGGTCCTTGGTGCGCACCCGGGTGGCCAGCAGCGACTGGTGCGCGTCGCGGAAGGTGGTGTCGGTGACCGCCACCGCGGTCTGCCTCCGCAGGTCGGCGGCGAAGCCCTCCGGTCCGAGCTGCCGCAGGCGCTGCCGGGAGCCGTCCGGCGGCGCGGTGCGCAGGTCCACCCGCGGCAGCTTGGTCACCGGGTCGACCAGGTGCGGCCGCTCGCCGTGGGGCTGGTTGACCGTGACGTCGGCGAGATAGGTCAGCAGCTTGGTGCCGCGGTCGGCCGAGGTGCGGGCGGTGAGCAGGTGCGGCCGCTGCTCGATGAACGACGTCGTCACCCGGCCGGCGGCGAAGTCGGGGTCGTCGAGCAGCGCGGCCAGGAACGGGATGTTGGTGGCCACCCCGCGGATGCGGAACTCCGCCACGGCGCGGCGGGCCCGGGCCACCGCGGTGCCGAAGTCCCGCCCGCGGCAGGTCAGCTTGACCAGCATCGAGTCGAAGTGGGCCGCCACCTCCGCGCCGAGCGACGCGCCGCCGTCGAGCCGGATGCCGGCGCCGCCCGGGGAGCGGTAGGTGGTGATCCGGCCGGTGTCGGGGCGGAAGCCGTTGGCGGGGTCCTCGGTGGTGATCCGGCACTGCAGCGCCGCCCCGCGCAGCCGGATCGTCTCCTGGCCCAGGCCGAGGTCGACGAGGGTCTCCCCCGCCGCGATCCGCAGCTGGGACTGCACCAGGTCGACGTCGGTCACCTCCTCGGTGACGGTGTGCTCGACCTGGATCCGCGGGTTCATCTCGATGAACACGTGCCGGCCCCCGCCGTCGAGCAGGAACTCCACCGTGCCGGCGTTGACGTAGCCGATCGCCCGGGCGAAGGCGACCGCGTCGGCGCAGATCCGCTCCCGCAGCTCCGGGTCCAGGTCCGGCGCCGGGGCCAGCTCGACCACCTTCTGGTGGCGGCGCTGCACCGAGCAGTCCCGCTCGAACAGGTGCACCACTCCCCCGGCGCCGTCGGCGAGCACCTGCACCTCGATGTGCCGCGGGTCGACCACCGCCTGCTCGAGGAACACCGTCGGGTCGCCGAACGCCGACTCCGCCTCCCGCATCGCCGCCTGCACCGCGGCGGGCAGCTCGGCCGGGTCGGCCACCCGCCGCATGCCGCGCCCGCCGCCGCCGGCCACCGCCTTGACGAACACCGGGAACGGCAGTTCCGCGGCCGCGGCCACCAGCGCGTCGACGTCGTCGGAGGGCTCGGTGGAGGCCAGCACCGGCAGCCCGGCCTCCCGCGCCGCGGCGATCGCACGGGCCTTGTTGCCGGTCAGCTCCAGCACCGACGCCGGCGGGCCGACGAAGGTGATCCCCGCGTTCGCGCACGCCTCGGCCAGCTCCGGGTTCTCCGACAGGAAGCCGTACCCGGGGTAGACCGCGTCGGCGCCGGCCCGCCGCGCCGCGGCGACGACGCCGTCGACGTCGAGGTAGGCCCGGACCGGGTGCCCCTCCTCGCCGATCTGGTAGCTCTCGTCGGCCTTGAGCCGGTGCACCGAGTTGCGGTCCTCCCAGGGGAAGACCGCGACCGTGCCGATGCCCAGCTCGTAGGCGGCGCGGAACGCCCGGACGGCGATCTCGCCCCGGTTGGCGACGAGGACCTTGGCGAACATCTCGACCTCCGCGAGCGCTGGTGGCGGCACGGCCGCCGGTGGTCCGAGCCTGGCCGGTGGTCGGCGGATGTGCGAGCCCTCGTCGACGTCGCAGGTCGCCCCGGTGACGGGCACGCCCGAGGCGCCTGCCACCCGCTGTGCCGGCTCGTCCCGGACTCTGCGGGCGCGATCGAGCCGGCGGTGCGCGGAAGCAGCCGACAGAGCGCCGTCAGGCGGCGGAGGCGGTGGCCCGGGGGACGGGCCTCGGGGTCAGCGCGGAGGTGCCGACGCCACCCCCTCGTCCTCACCCGCGGGAGGTGACCACGCCCGGGGGGCCGCCGGTGGCGCGGCCTGCTCCTCCCGTCCCGTGACGGCCCGCCCGAGGGCGATCACGAGCGCGACCTCGAGGACCAGGCCGAGCGCGGTGATCGCCAGCCAGGCCACGGTCCCCTCCTCCTGCGGTCACGGGCTCAGGACAGGGACTCCTCGATGTCCTGGCCGTGCACCAGCAGCCCGTAGATCACGAGCACGTCGAGCGCGGCGACGGCGATCGAGTACACGGGGTACACGCTCAGGTGGGCGAGCTGGGCGACGAGGTCGATCCCGGCCAGGACGGCCGTGGTCACCCGGACCGCCGGCGTCGGCCGCGTGACCAGCAGGACGCCGAGGGCGAACAGGCCCAGACCGAGGAGGTGCACCCAGCTCCAGACGGTGGAGTCCCAGACGAGCAGCTGCCCGTTGCCCGTCACGGCGTGGTGCTCGTCGTCGTGGACGGCGATGAGGCGGTCGATGACGTTGGCCGCGCCGCTGGCCATCGCCATCGCGCCGGCGAACCGGACCACGCCGACCCAGGCGGGGCTGGTGCGGGTGCCGACCGGGGCCGGCGGTGTGCCGGAGGTGCCGGTGTCCGTCCGGTGACCGGAGGAGAGCTGGTGGTCATGCGCCCATCGTCGGGACGCCGGCCGTTCCTGCCCCACCCTCGCGAGGGCGACCGGGGTGCCCGGGCCGGAGTCGCACGGCCCGGGCACCCCGGAGCCGGGAGCGGTCAGCTGCTCGGCGCGGCGGTGCGCTCCTCCTCCTCGGAGAAGACCTCGCGGAGCCGGTCCTCCTGCTCGTGGCTGAGGTTGGTCTCGACCAGGACCATCTGCTGGCCCTCGAAGGCGTCCCGCACCTTGTCCACGACCGCGTTGGACGAGAGGACGAACAGCGCCGAGGTCCCGGGCTGGATCTCGTCGCGCATCCGCTTGATGAAGGCGTCGTCGATCCCGACGTCGGACATGCTCCCGGCCAGCGCCCCCATCCCGGCGCCGATCGCCATGCCCAGCAACGGGATGAAGAAGATCAGGCCGAACAGCATCCCCCAGAAGGCACCGCCCAGGGCCCCGGCACCGGCCAGGTTGGCCAGCTGGCGCGTCTTCGGCTTCTTCGCCCCCTCGGGATAGGTGACGATCGCGGCGTCGTGGATCCGGATCAGCTCCTTGCGCTGGAGCTCCTTGAGCGTCTCCTCGGCCATCGCCGCGCCGTTCGCGGTGGGGAACTTCCAGACGGTCATGGTGGCCATCGGTCTCTCCTCGGGGTGTGCTCGGCCGGAACCGGTCGGTCCGGAGTCCGCGGACGGGGGTCAGGAGTTGAGGATCTGGCTCTTCTGGAGCTCGAACTCGGCCTCGTCGAGCACGCCGGAGTCCCTGAGCTCGGCCAGCTGGCGCAGCTGCGCGAGCTTGGTGTTCGTGTCGGTGCCGGGCGGGGCCTGCGGGGCCGGCGCGGCGGCCTGCGGCTCGGGGGCGTAGGCGGCGCCCTGCTGGGCCCAGCGGTTGGCCTGGCGGCGGGAGACGCGGTTGGACACCGCGGTGGCCGTCCCGGCGACGACGGCGGTGCGGGCCATCCCGCGCAGCAGTCCGGGCATGAGGACTCCTCTGTGGTGGGGGGCGGCGCCCGTCCGGCGACCGGCGCCGCGGGGACGGGTCAGCTCGCCGGCACGGCGGTCCGGGGTGCCCCGGGACGCCAGAAGGCGGCGACGAGGAGCAGCACGCCGAAGGCGGCGATCTGCGCGCCGAGCACCAGGGACAGGACGAGCACGGTCGCCTCGGGCCACGCGATCGCGAGGGTGCCGATGACCACGTTGACCGCGCCGGCGAGGACGACCCACCCCCAGCCGGGCGTCTCGGCGCGGTCGACGACGGCGACGCCGACCCGCGACGCGCCGTGCACGATGAGCGACAACCCGGTGATGAGCGCCAGCGCGAAGAGCGTGACGCCCGGCCACGCGATCGCGAGGACGCCGCCGAGCACCAGGATCGCCCCGACGACGGTCGCGACCCCGCGGTGGCGCTCCGCGGCAGCCCACGCGACGGCGATGTCGAGCAGGCCGCCGACGACGAAGGACAGCCCGACCAGCAGCGCGAGGGTGCGCGCCGCGGCGACCGGCTGGAACAGCAGGACGACGCCCAGGACGACGGCGGCGAGGCCGAGCAGCCCGACCACGACGCGCACGCCGGTGTGCCTGCTCGCGGTCGGACCCGCGTAGTGGCTGGAGACGCTCGCGGTCATGACGGCTCCTCCCCGGACCGGACGGTCGACACCGACCCTGCCGCCCCTGGTCCGGGCCGACCTCATCCGCCGTGGATGACGCAGCGGCCCGGCCCGACCGGCACGGTCGCGTCATGTCGAGGTACGGAGCCGCGGTGGTGACCGTCGGCGTGGGCGTGGCGGTGGGCCTCGCCGCCTGCTCGTCGGACCAGGAACCGGGGACCGCGGCGACGACCGCGACGACGACCGCCGCGGCCGCTGACGTGTGCGCCGCGGCCGACGAGTTCCGGGCGTCGCTGGCGCAGCTGCGCGACGTCGACGTGGTCCAGGACGGCACCGGCGCGCTGTCGGAGACCTGGACGACGGTGCAGGACGCCTGGGCGGGGTTCGCCGACGCCGCCCGCGCCGGGTACGGGGACGCGGTCGACGGCGTGCAGTCCGAGGCCGACGCCGTCCGGGACGCCGTCGACGCGGCACAGGACGCCCCCTCCCTCGACACGCTGGGCGCGGCGGCCTCCGCCGTCTCGACGTTCCTCCAGGAGGCCGGCACCCTCGTGGACGAGACGAGCTCGGCCTGCTGAACGCCTCACCCGGCCCGGATGACGCCGGCCCGCGCGGGCAGGTCCAGCATCCGCCGGGTGGACGCTCCCTCCCGAGCCGGCCTGGACACCCCGCCCGCCGCGCGCGCCCCGTACCGGCGGGCCCTCGCCGTGGCCGCCGGGCGGACGCTGCTCACCGTCGTCGCCGTCCTCGCCCTCTACGCCGGCCTGCCGCTCGACGGCCGGTTCGGCCCGCGGCTGGTGCTGGCACTGGTCGCGGGCCTGCTGGCGGTCGGCGTCCTCGTGGCCTGGCAGGTGCGGGCCATCCTGCGGTCCTCCTATCCCGCGCTGCAGGCCGTGGAGGCGGTCGCGGTGTCCATCCCGCTGTACCTCCTGCTCTTCGCCGCGGCCGACGTCGTGCTCTCGAGCAGCGATCCGGGTGCGTTCACGGAGCCGCTGAGCCGGGTCGACGGCGTCTACTTCGCGGTCACCGTCTTCGCCACCGTCGGCTTCGGGGACATCGCGCCGGTCAGCGACGCCGCGCGGGTCCTCACCACGGTCCAGATGGTCGGCAACCTGGTCTTCCTCGGGCTGGTGCTGCGGGTCTTCCTCGCCGCGGTGGACCGGCGCCGCCGGCACGCGGACCAGGCCGCCCCGGACCCGCGCTGACGCGGCCGGTCACACACCCAGCAGCCGCCCCTTCTCGCGGCCGAACTCCTCGTCGGTGAGGACGCCGGCGTCACGCGCCTCCCCCAGCCGAACGAGCAGGTCCAGCCGGCCGCTGAGCGCGGACAGCGCCTCGGGCGTCAGCGCGGCCGACACGAGCGGCTCCCGGGCGGGCGCCGGGGTGGCCACCGTGTCGACCGCGGGAGGCGCCGCCGTGTCGACCAGGGTGGCGACCGCCCCGCCGTCCGGCCGCCCGCCGGCGGACGGCGTCGCGACCGAGCGCGGGGCCGGCACGGCCGAGGAGACCCCCGCCGACGGCACGGGCGGCGCACCGGGCGCCCCTGCGGGCGCGGCCCCGGGCTCGCCAGGCACCGGCTCGGGAGCCCGGCTCCGCAGCCACTCCAGGGCGCCCAGGTAGAGGGCGACGAGCGCGGCGACCCAGATGAGCACCGAGAGCGTCGGCTCGGGCCAGAAGAGGAGCACCGCCGCGCCGATCGCGATCCCGGCCCAGCGCGCCGGGCCGTGGTGGGCGCGGACGAGGGCGCCGAGGCGGGCGGCGCGCCGGGGCAGCTCCAGGCCGTCGGCGAAGGCCCGCGTCCACGCGGCGACGCGGCGCGTCCAGGACTCCCCGGTGCCGGTGGCCGCGGCCTGCTCCGGCGTCCCTCCCCCGGCCGGGAGTGCCCGCGCGGCCTGGGCCTCGCGGCGGCGCTGGAGCTGGGTCCGCGCCGCGCGGACGCCGTTGCGCACACCGGTCACCACGCCCAGCCGTCCCCACACCAGGGTCAGCACGAGCACCAGCAGGACGGCGGCCAGCAGCCACAGCGTCCAGGACCGCAGGCTGCCGGCCAGCACGTCGTAGACCGCTCCGACGGCGTCCCGGTTCTCCTCCCGCACCCGCGGGAGCAGCACGCCCCGGGTCACCCGCAGGGCGGCCAGCAGCACCAGGAGGAGCACGGTCGTGGTCACCGCCCAGGCCCGCAGCGTGCCGCGCCGGTACCGGGAGACGCCGAGCGCCCCGGCGAGGGTGCCCAGCGCGACGAGGCCGAGCCACCACCACACCGACTCGAGCAGGTCGATCGCCGAGTAGACCTCCGGGGTGTCGGCCGGGCTCAGGAGCGTCACGCCGGCGTCGTCGGGGAGCAGGTCCAGCACCTGGCCGGCGATCCCGTCGCGGGCCGAGGCGGGCACGAGGTCCTTGGCCTGCCCGAGGGTGTAGGCCACCGGTTCCCCGGCGATCAGCTGCTCCTGGGCGGAGCGGAGCGCGGCGGTGGTGAGCGGGCGGAACGGGTCGTTGGTCAGCAGGCGCTGCACCCCGGCGGCGACCACGGAGCTGATGCCGCTCTCCACGGTGGGCTCGAACCGCTGCAACCGCTCCGGCAGCACCGCCACGGCCTCGTCGACGGCGTCCTGCAGGGCAGGTTGCGCCATCACGGTCTCGGTCACCTGCTCGGTGATGCGGGACTCCACCTCCGGCAGGTCCACGATCGTCTCGACGTTGGCCACGAAGGCGTCGGTGTCGACGACGTTCTGGCGCGTCCACAGCGACACGCTGGCCAGGACGAGCGCGACGGCGCTGACGACGACGAGCAGGCCGGCCACCAGGCGACGCATGGCACTCCCCTCCCGCAGCGGGCGGGGCACGGCGCCCAGCCGACGGGCGTCAGGGTGGTCCGGGCGGTCCCGCCGTTCATCCCTCACCCGGGGTGAGGTCGCCCCGCCAGCGCCTCGCCGGGGATCCGCTGCGCCCTGCCGGGACCATCTGCCGGTACTCGTCGGGCGTGAGGGCGCCGCTCCGCAGGAGGCCGCGGGCCTCGGCGAGCTGCTCGGCCTCCGCGGCGGCCGCGACGGACCGGATGTGGGCGTCGGTCGCGGCCTGCTGCTGCTCGACGGCACGGGCCGACCGCTCGGCCATCCCCCGGCCCTGTGCGACCAGGTAGACGAACGCCCCGAGCAGCGGCAGGAGCAGGGTGACCGCGACCCAGCCGGCCTTCGCCCAGCCACCGATGTCGTGACGGCCGAACAGGTCCCCGTAGACGCGGAACAGGAGCATGAACCACAGCACCCAGCCGAAGACGATCAGCGAGGTCCAGAACAGGTCGAGCAGCGGCATCGGTCCTCCTCGTGACGGTGCAGCCGCCCCGACGGTCGCGTCGGCGGACCGGGTGCTCGTCCCCCCGCCGGGGTGACGCAGTGGGGTCGCCGTGGCTCACGGGGAGCTGGTGTCCGACGGCTCCGGCCCCGTGGTGCGGACCTCCAGCAGGTCCAGTCCCAGACTGCGGAGGTGTTGCAGCACGCCGTGCAGCCCGGGCTGGTCCGTCGGCTCGGTCCGCAGGATGGTCAGCGGCGGTTCCTCACCGAAGTCCTCGGCGCCGATCTCCTCGAGGAGTTCGGCCGGAACCGGTCCACGCACCCGGAGTTCGTACACGCGACGCTCCATCCCGCTCGCTCCCTCCGACCGGTGCTGACACCGTTCCCCGGGGCCTCCCCCGACGGCCCTCGGCCGGCCCGGTCGCCGGAACGCCCGACCGTGGACCTCGGCAGGTCCGATCCGATCCACGCAGCCTCGCCCTCTCCGGGCTCCGGTGACCTCCTCCCGGCCGGATGAGGCGGGCTGCGGTCGTTCGACGGGCACCGGTACGGCCGCCCCCGGGGCTGCGGCGGGATCCGCTCATCCGGCCGGGGGGATGGTCACCGGCGCGCTGGTCCCCATGCTGAGCGGCACCCCAGGCCCTCCGGAGGTGGACCATGAGCTCGGCGGCCGACGACTACCGCTGGTCGACCTGTTCTGGACGTTCGTCGTCTTCTTCGCGCTGCTGGTCTTCTCCTGGCTGGTCATCACGGTCTTCGGGGACCTGTTCCGGCGGCACGACCTGTCGGGGTGGGCCAAGGCCGGCTGGATCGTCCTCGTGCTCCTCCTCCCGCTGATCGGCTCGGTCACGTACCTCACGACGCAGGGGCGCGCCATGGCCGACCGCGACGCCCGGCAGGCTGAGCAGGCGAGGCAGCGGACCGACGCCCACATCCGGTCGGTGGCCGCCCCCGGCTTCCGCGGCGTCGACGAGATCGCCCACGCCGAGGACCTCCTCGACCGGGGTGCGATCACCCAGGAGGAGTTCGAGCAGCTCGAGCGGCGCGTCCTCGTCTGAGTCCCGCGCCTCCG
Organism: Geodermatophilus sp. SYSU D00700; assembly: GCF_054050255.1. Taxonomy (NCBI): domain Bacteria; kingdom Bacillati; phylum Actinomycetota; class Actinomycetes; order Geodermatophilales; family Geodermatophilaceae; genus Geodermatophilus; species Geodermatophilus sp. SYSU D00700. Next base: position 69,563 of record NZ_JBJGZA010000005.1, read on the forward strand.
CACCGGGATGACCGCACGGCTGGACGCCCTCGTCCGCCGGTCCCTGCGCCGGCTGGTGCTTGGCTCCGGGCCGCTGAGGCGCCCCTCCGACCGGGTGCAGGCCGTCGGCCGGCTCGCCGTCGTCGCGTCGTTCCTCGTCGCCCCGCTGCTCGCCGTGGCCGCGTCGACCGCCACGTCGGCCCACCTCACGGCGGTGGCGGCCGCCGAGGCGGCGGACCGCTCCCGCACCCGCGCCGTCCTGCTCGAGCAGGCCCCGTCCCAGGTGGAGCGCGACGACGCCTACGGCGCCGCCCCGGCGCTGGCGGTCCCGGCGCGTGCCGCGTGGCCGGACGCCGGGAGCGCGCCTGGGAGGCGGAGTGGGCCGCCGTCGAGCCGGAGTGGCGGTCCCGGCTGCTCCAGCGGTGGCCGGGGTCGGCGGTCAGTCGACCGGGGCGGCCGGCGCGGGCGGGCTGCCCGCACCCGCGGAGGCCTGCTCCGCGGCGTCGAGGGTGTCGAGCGCCTCGACGAGGGCCTGGACCGGGATGTGGCCCGCGGCCACGAGCCGGCCGCCCGAGCGGCGCAGGGCAGCGGCGAACGGCGTGGCCCAGGTGTTCTCGTAGACCAGGACGCCGGCCGCGGTGCCGGGCTCGAGCGCGGCGGCGGCCTCGGCGACGTCGTCCGGGCCGATCAGTCCGGAGGCCGCGCCGTCGAACAGGGCCGCCTCCAGGACGCGCATGCGGTCCAGGTCGACCTGGGTGAGCGTCGTGACGGTCCCGTCCTCGTCCTTGCGCAGGAACACCAGGTCGAGGATGCGGATGACCCCCCGGTCGACGAGGTCGACCAGGAGCGGGAACGCCTCACCGGTCATGCGGTCGGTCGGGAACGCCACCACGATGTAGTCGACCGGACCCATCTGGTCGAGGTCGGCGGCCTGCTGCTCGAGGTCTGCGGTCATGTCTCCCCCAGCGGACGAGGAACGGGAGCGGACACCCGTCACGGTCCCCCCTCGGCCGGGCGGCGCACGTCACCCGGGGGAGACGATCCGGCCGGACCGGCACCCCCGTCCGGCCCGGGTCGCGGGCAGGCACGCCGGCACCCGCCCGGTCGAGGGGGTGGACCGGGCGGGTGCGGCTCCCCGTCGTCGGGGACGGGTGGTCAGCGGTAGGCCTTGACCTCCCGCCCGTGGACGATGATCGCGTAGATCACGATGACGTCGAGGGCGATCATGATGGTCGACCAGATCGGGTAGGCCGGGAGGAACGCCAGGTTCACCAGCGCGCTGAGCAGGGCGATCCCGACGCCGACGACACGGGCCACCATGTTGCCGGCCAGGAGTCCCAGCCCGGTGAGGATGGCGACGACGCCGATCACCGTGTGGATCCAGCCCCAGGTGTTGTAGTCCACGTCCACCACGAGGCCGTCCTGGGTGACCGCGTAGAAGCCGTCGTCGAAGAGCGCGACCAGTCCCTGGACGACCTGGAAGGCGCCCACCGTGATCAGCATGACGCCTCCGAAGACCACCCAGCCGGCCCAGGCCGTCGGGGGCTCGCGGTACGAGGCGCTGCTCTCCGTGGTGTTGCGGTGCGAGGTGTCCGTCATGTGCCAGTCCTCCGAGATCCACCCCCGGCTCCTGCCGCCCCTGGACCGGAGCCGGTCGGCGCGGGGTTCCGATGCCGTGCGCCGACAGCGTGGGACCCGGACGGCGGCCCGGCATCGTCCGCCGCGCATGACCCGCGGGCGGCGCCCGCACCGGCGGCGGACCGGCTCACCCGGCCGAGGGCTCCTCCGCCGTGCCGGGTCCCGGCCGGAGGGGCCGGTGCACCACCCGGAGGGGGACGACGACGCCGTCCGCGGACCGGGTGGCCGCCCCGGCGTGCGGCACGGGCTCCTGCCCCCGGTCCGGGGCCGGCCCGCGCCGCCGGCCGGGCGGTTCCGGGCACCGGCGGATCTCCAGGACCTGCACGTGGCCCTCGGTCAGCCGGTCGAGCACGTCGGAGAGGTCCCGGTCGGCGGGCACCCGGAACCGGTACACGGTCCGGCGCGGTACGGCGATCGGTGTCACGGGGACGCGGAACGAGGAGAGCGTCGCGGTGCTCACGAGCGTCCCCACGCGCACTTCGTACCGGGTGACCGCTGCCTCCACCGCCATCGCCTCCTCGAACGCCTCACCGGGTCGCCCGGGCCCGGGGGTCCCGCGGCCGGGGTCTGGCCCTGTCGGTCGTGTCCCTCCCGACGCTGCCGGAGAGCGCGGGAGCCCGCATCGTCCGCAGCGGAGGGGCCCGGTGTCCCCCTCAGAGGAGTCCGCGCTCGCGCGCCTTCCGGACGGCCTGGTTGCGCCGGCTGACGCCCAGCTTGCGCAGGATGCTCCGGATGTGCGTGCGCACCGTGTTCACCGAGATGAACATCGTCGCCGCGATCTCGGCGGTGGAGAGCATCTCCGCCAGGTACCGCAGGACCTCCAGCTCACGCTGGCTCAGCTCCTGCACCACCTCGGCGGGGCCGCCTGACCGGACCCCGTCCGTGCCACCGGCCGGCTGTGCCGCGCTCGACGGGTTGAGCCACGCGCCGGGGCCCTGCAGCCGGGGATGGGTGCGCAGCAGCCGGCGCGCCTGCGGAGGGGTGTCCACGAACGGCCAGCGGAGGAGTTCGGGCCGGGCCCGCTCGAGCGCCGCGGCGAGCTCCTCCGCCGCAGCGGTCACCTCGCCTGCCTCGAGCAGCTGGCAGGCGCGGACGACCATCGACTCGACGACGTCCGCCGGCGCCCGCGAGGACTCCTCGTCCGGTGGCACGTCTGCCGTCGTCACCCCGCCGAGGAGGCCCACCGACGCCTGCAGGCGCCGGCTCCACGGCTCGTCGCGCCCCCTGTCCCGGAGCACGGCGAGCCCGTCCTCGACGTGACCGCGGGCCACCGCCAGCCGCACCAGCTCGGTGACCACCTGCTCGGAGATCCACCGCGGCAGGGGCGGCCCCGCGAGGTGGGGTCGCAGCACCTGCTCGGCCAGGTCGTACTCGTGCCGCAGCCGGAAGTGCTGACCCTGCAGCACGGCCTGCAGGGGGCCCGGCCCGGCCGCACCGGAGGAGGCGGAGTGCTCCCGCACCCGGGCTCTGCCCAGCCACTCCCGCGACTCGACCAGCGCGTACCGGCGGAGGTGGACCCAGGCCAGGGCCGTCGCGGCCGCGGCATCGCGCGCGGCCTCCTCGGTGTCCTCCTCGGCGGCCAGCGTCTCGGCCTCCAGGGCGAGCTGGGCGGCCCGGGTCAGGTGCCCCTCGAGCGCCTCGAGGAGCGCGAGGTGGCCGATCGCCCGGCAGCGGAGCCTGCGGGAGCCCGCGGCGTTCGCCGCCGCCGCGGCGGCCCGCAGCGCGACGACCAGCTCCCGGTCGGGGGCGTTGGTCCGGAGCACGGCGAGCGCGCGCAGGTGGCTCAGCACCGCCGTGCCCTCGGTCCGCGCCCGGTGCTCGGAGTCCGGGAGCTCGGCGACCAGGGCGCCGGTGGCATCGAGCCGGGTGAGGAGGGACGCGGCCTCGACGCCGCTGTGCGTGTCGGCGGTGAGGCAGGCGAGGGCCGCCGAGAGACGCAACGGCAGGGTGGCGCCCTCCTCCTGCGCCCTCCTCGACGCGGCGAGGTCCGCCGGTGACGGGGCATCGCCGCCGGCGAGGGCCACGACCGTCCGGACGACCGCGGCCTCGGGGTCGACGAGCCCCGGCGGGAGGGACGCCAGCCCACGCGTCGTCGGGTCCGTCCCGTGCACGAGCAGGCGCGTGACGAGCAGGTCCTCGACGAGGAGACGGCTGACGGAGCCCCAGTCCTCGGCGGCGACGGCGTGACCGACCGCCACCTGGGCCCGGCCCGCCGCGGCGTACCACGCGGCGCACGTCCGGTGCAGGCCGGCGAGCTCCCCCGGGTGCTCGTAGCCGAGCTGGGCCTGCAGCATCTCCCGGAAGAGGGGGTGGACGCGGAAGCCGCCCGGGGCGCTCGGGGTCTCCTCGACGAACGCGTTGGCGTGCGCCAGCCCGGCGAGGACGCGGCGGGTGTTGCGGCGGCCGCACAGCCTGTCCACGAGGTCGGGCCACAGCTCCGACGTCACGCTGGTGCGCAGCAGGACGCGCCGGACGCCGGCCGGCTGGGTCTCCAGGACCTCCGCGAACAGGTACTGGGCCACGCTGCCGTCGTCGTGCGTCAGCGACGTGATGAGCCGCTCCGGCGGCACGCCCTGCTTGAGCGGCGCGGCGGCGAGCCGGAGGCCGACCGCCCACCCCTCGGCCTCCGCGCACAGGGCCCGCGCGACCTCCGCCGTCACCGGGACACCCATGGCGGCGAGCAGGTCGCGGGTCTCCTCCGGGGTGAAGGCCAGCTGGTCACCGCGGATCTCCGCCAGGGTGCCGTCGAGCCGGTACCGGTGCAGCGGGAGCAGCGGGTCGGCCCGGCCGCACACCACGAGCCGGAGCCGGCTGCCCGCGTGCCGGACGAGCAGGTCCAGGCCGGCGGTGACCGACCGGTCCGTGACGTGGTCGGCGTCGTCGAGGACCAGCACGACGGGCCGGGGGGACGCAGCGACGTCCGCGGCCAGGCGGGGGACGAGCGAGGCGCCGGGCGGCTCCCCCGGGACCAGGGCCGGGACCTCGGACCACTGCACGCCGGCCCGGGACAGGGCCTCGACGACGTAGCTCCAGAAGGTGGCCGGGTCGTCGTCGTACGCGTCCAGGGTCACCCAGGCGACCGGCCGGCCCGCGCCGTGGGTCTGCCGCCACGAGGACGCGAGGACGGTCTTGCCGGATCCCGCGGGGCCGCTGAGGAGGGTGAGCGGGGACCGCTGGACGTGTCGCGTCAGGAGGTCGAGCAGACGCCGGCGGAGCACGGTCGCGTGTGCCGGGTCGGGTGGCGCCAGCTTCGAGTCCAGCAGGGCCGGGCCGCGGTGTCCGGCCGGACCGGGTCGTCCCGCCACGGGGAACGGAGCACCCGTTGCCAGCCTCGCCATGTCCGCCCCCAGCTGCTCGGTGCCCCTCGACCGTGTCGTCCCCCGCAACGAGCTCGTGGCCAGATGTCGCCTCCACCACCCTCGCGAACGCTCCTCCTCCTGGTCAGGGGCGAAGGTCCCCGCGGACGGCAGCGCTCGACCCGGGTCGGACGGCGACGATGCCCCGGCCACCCGGGGACCGGCTCACCCGGAGGGGATGAGGAGTCCCACCGGGTCCCGGCCGATGCTGACGGCTCCGACGGACGGGGAGGCCGCATGAGCCGGGCATCTGACGGCGGTCCAGCGTGGCCGTGAACCCGGCGTACCCGCCTCCGGGGAGCAGCCGGCCGCACGGTCGGCCGTCCGACGTTCCCGTGCCGGACGGCGGCAGCGCCGCGGAGGACACGGTGGCCGCTGCCCACGCGGTCCTGGCGGTCACGGCCGCGCTGGTGAGGTGGGCGGCGGAGGCGGCGGTGCGGAACCCGCGCGGTGTCCTCGCCCGGTTGCCGGTGCGCCTGCCGTCCGCACGGGGCGGCCTGGCCCGTCGTGCCCTGCACGGAACGCTGCCGCGGGCCCTCGTGCGCCCGGCATCCGCCGCGGTGCGGGCCCTGGCCGCCGCCGCGGATGACCTGGTCCCCGGCGTGACCCGGGCAGTGCTCGCCCGGCTCGACGTCCCCGGCCTCGTCCGCGAGTTCGTGGACCTCGACCGGCTGGCCGCGATGCTCGACGTGGACGCGGTGGTGGCGCGGGTCGACCTCGACGCCGTGCTGGACCGGGTCGACCTCGATGCGGTGGCCGCCCGGCTCGACGTCGACGCCATCGCTGCCCGGCTCGACCTCGACGCGGTGGTGGACCGGGTCGACGTCGCCCGCGTGGTCGACCGGGTCGACGTGGACCGCGTGCTGGACCGGGTCGACCTGGACGCCGTCGCCGCCCGGCTGGACCTCGACGCGGTGGTGGACCGGGTCGACGTCGCCCGCGTGGTCGACCGGGTCGACCTCGACGCCGTCGCCGCCCGGCTGGACGTGGACGCGGTGGTCGACCGGGTCGACGTCGCCCGCGTGGTCGACCGGGTCGACCTCGATGCCGTGGTCGACCGGGTGGACCTCGACGCGGTGGCCGCCCGGCTCGACGTCGACGCCGTCGCCGCCCGTGTCGACCTCGACGCCGTCGTGGACCGCGTCGACGTCGACCGGGTCATCGCCCGCGCCGACGTCCCCGGGCTGGCGCGCTACGTGGTGGAGGTGATCGACCTGCCCGGGCTGCTGCGCGAGTCGACGGGCTCGGTCACGGGAGAGGTGGTCCGCAGCGTGCGCGACCAGGGCGTGGACGCCGACCGTGCCGTCGAGCGGGTCGTCGACCGGCTGCTGCGCCGCAACGGCCGGCGCACGGCGACCCGCGCATCGGAGGACGGTGCGCGCGGGAGCGCCCCGTGACCCGCGCCCCGGAGCGCCCGGCCTACCCGTGGCACGGGGACCCGCGCCCGGTGAGGGACGGAGCGGCGGTGCGGGCGGCGGTCCGCGGCCGCCGGGCCGGCGTGGTCACCCGCTGCCTGGCCAACGTCGTCGACGCCGCCGTCGTGCTCCTGCTGCTGGGCGCCGGCTACGCCGTCGTCGCGGCGACCCGGTTCCTGCTGGCCCCCACGAGCTTCCGGTTCCCCACCCCGTCCCTCGCCCTCCTCATCGTGGCGGGGCTCGCGCTGCTGGCCGGCTACTTCGCCGTCACCTGGACCGTGGTCGGCGCCACCTACGGCGGCCGGCTGCTGGGACTCCGGGTGGTCGACGACGCGGGCGCGCGCCTGGGCTGGGGGCGCGCGTGCACACGGGCGGTCCTCTGCGCGGTGTTCCCGGCGGGCGTCCTGTGGGTCCTGGTGAGCAGGGAGAACCGCTCGGTGCAGGACCTGCTGGTGCGCACCTCGGTGGTCTACGACTGACGGCGCTCCCGGGGAGCCGGACCGTCGCGTGTCATCTGCCGGGGACGATGCGAGCCGCCCCGGTGGCCGCCACTCTCGGGTCCCCGGGAAGGACCAGCGACTCGACCACCAGCGGGGAGTCCCGCCATGACAGCGCCAGCGCCGCCCCAGTACAGCTTCACCCTCCTCGACCGGCTCATCACCGAGGCCTGGACCGACCTCCGGGCAGCGCGGGCTGCCGCGGCGAGAGTGGGCAACCGCGAGAACCTCGACCTCCTGACGCGGACCGAGGAACACCTGAACGCGCTGCTGGAGTACCGCCACGCCGCCCTGCTGCGGTGTCCCCGGGTCGGGGGCGACCTGGCCGACGAGGCGACCGTGCTGGGCAACCGGCGGTGGTGACCGTCCCCCCGCGGCCGCAGGACCTCGTCCACCGCCCCGGCCGCCCGTCCACGAGGAGCACCCACCATGTCCGAGACCGCCCCCGAGGAGACGGTGCCGCTGTCGGTGCCCGACGCGATGCCCGTGCTGAGTCGTGGCAGGCACCGGAACTCGTCGCACGGCGCCTGCTTCATGGAGTACACGGCCCTCCTGGCCGGCGAGCGGTTCAGCGACGAGCCCCGCTGTGTGGACGGTGAGCTGGCCACCGTCCTCCGGGGCGCCAACGACAGGCTGTCCGACGCCGACCGCCCCGTCCTGTTGCCGCTGCTCGGGCGGGCCATCGGCCTCGCGGTCGAGCCCCCGCCGCCGGAACCGCGGTGGTCCCGGCGCGTCTCGCGCCGGTACCACCGCGAGGTGGTGGCCCCGCACCAGACGCGGGTCGCACGCCTGCACCGGGAGGTGACGCGCCGGTTCGTCGCCGCCCTCGGACCGCTCTCGCCGCCCGTGACGCGGGACTGGACCGGGCGCAGCGGCGAGCTCGCGTGGGTGTTCTGGGAGACCATGACCGAGCCGACGGTGCTGTCCCGCTCGCCGGACCACGTGCGCCGGCTGGTCGCCCGCCTGCACCTCCTCCACGAGTGCTACGAGCAGGCCCTGGAGCACCTCGGGTACAGCCGGACCCCCCGGTCCGCGCGGGCCACCGCGGGCTCGGCCGTCGAGGCCTGACCTCCGGCGGCCCCGGGACCCCTCACGCCGGACCGTCGAGCCCCCTGCGGGTGAGGGCCCGCTGGTACCGCGCCGCCAGCGGGGCCGCGGTGAGCCCGTGCACGAGGACGCTCAGGAGCACCGTCGCGCCGATGAGCGCCACCGGCTCGTCGGCGGCGTCCCCCAGTTCCTCCAGGGCCAGCAGGGCGAACACGAGGGACGCCAGCCCCCGGGGTCCGAGCCAGCCGACGAACAGCACGGTGTCGCGGTCCAGACCCGCGCCGGCACAGGCCAGGGCGACGGGCACCATGCGCACCAGCGTCAGGCTCAGGACCGCGTAGACCACGACGACGGGGTCGACCCGGTCGACGACGAGCGGGACGGCGAGCGCACCGAACGCGAGGTAGACGAGCAGGGAGACCAGTCCGCCGGCCTCCTCGAGGAAGACCCGCTCGCCCGGGCCCTGCCGGCCCGCCGCCGCGCCGAAACCCAGCCCGCCGCAGAACGCGGCGACGAAGCCGTTCCCGTCGACGACGAGCGCGCCCGAGTAGGCCACGAGCGCCAGGGCCAGCACCGCGGCCCCGACGGATCTCCCGTCGGCCCACCCCCGGCGGCGGGCCTCCTGCAGCAGCCACCCCCCGCCCAGGCCGACGACAGCACCCACCACCACACCGACGCCGAGCTGGAGCAGCGCCTCCCCCAGCCAGGACCCGCTGGTGCCCTCGAGCCCCGCGGTCGCGCCCGCGAGGGCGAACAGGACCACGGGCGTGACGATGCCGTCGTTCAGGCCGCTCTCGACGGTGATCAGCTGCCGCACGCGGGAGGGCACGGCGGGGTCGGTGACGACCCGCAGTCCCAGCGCGGCGTCGGTCGGCGCCAGCGCCGCCCCGACAGCAGCGCCGACCAGGTGCCGAGGCCGGGGACGAGCGCGTACGCCAGCGCCCAGCCGGCCACCACGGTCAGCAGCAGCCCGACGGCCAGCAGCCGCAGGTAGCGGCCGAGGTCGCGGCGGACCTGGCCGAACGGGACGGCGGAGGCGTCGGAGAACAGCACCCACACCGGCGCGACCTCGACCAGCGGTTCCAGCGACTCCGGGACGGACCCCGCGTCGACCAGGCCGGTGGCGGCGAGGAGCCCACCCGAAGACGAGCGCGCCGGTGATCGCGACGACCTCGACGGTCACGGGACCTCCCGGTGCGTCCGGCGGGGCGGCCCCGTCGTCGTGGACGGCCCGGCATCCCGGGCGCGGCGGGTGGCGCCGGTCAGCCGGGTCCCGGCTCCTCCGCGATCGGCGTGCGCTCCCCCGGCAGGAGGTGGCGGTCCAGGCGCAGCAGGACCAGCGTGTCCCGGAGGGCCGGCGACGCGCCGCGCAGGCCGACCCGGCAGCCGTGCCGGACCGCCCGCCGGTAGGCACCCAGCAGGGCACGCAGGCCGGCGTCGTCGATGCCGGTGACCCCGCCGACGTCGACGGTCCAGGCCGGGTGGCGGGCCGCCAGCAACGCCGAGACCGCGTCGTGCAGCAGGTGGGCGGCGCGGGCGTCCAGGGGTCCGGTCAGCGTCAGGCGACCGCTCCCCGGGTCGACGTGCACCCCGGACTCCGGCGACCCGGGAACCGACCGGGAGCGGAACGGAACAGCGGAGGCCGCAGCGGGCAGCCGTGCTCCCCTGCGGGCAGCGGCCGGGCGCCGGACCGGACGGACCGGCCCCGGGACGGCGTCGGGACCGGCCCGGAGGACCGCCGGCACCCCGTCGTCGGGCCGCCCGTCGGGTCCGGATGCCACCGTCGCCTCCTCTGCACGCCGAGGGGAGGGGACGGCCGACGCGCCCGGGCAGCGTCGCAGGGGCAGGGCGCCGGGGGCCTCGTCCGTCGCGGACGATCCGTGTGGCCCGGACCCGGACGCCGGGCCCCGCCAGGCGAGCGCACCACGGACCCGCGGGCCCTCCGTCGTCCGCCTGGCGGGGTGCGCTCAGTGTGGCACCCGGGACGTGGGGTCGCCGGTCAGCAGGGGACCGCGTCAGCGACGGTCCGCCAGGACGCCGAGGTCACGGGCCGCCCGTACGGCCGCCGCCCGGTCGGCGACGTCGAGCTTGCCCTGCACCCGCCGGATCCTCGTCCGGGCGGTGTTGCTCGACACGGAGAGGACGGCTGCGATCTGGGCCGTCGACCTCCCCCGTGCCAGGCACGCGAGCAGGTCGAGGTCACGGCGGCTCAGGAGCAGCGCCGGGCCGGGACGCGGGGCGCCACTGGCCGGCTCCACCGGACCGGCAGCCGGCTCCAGCGGCGGGCGGCGGGGCGTCGGCAGCGCGACCGCCGAGGAGACGGTGCGGACGGGCGCGTGGTCACCGGTCATCTCGCCCTCTCAGGGGTCACCGGCGTCCGGGCCCGGCCGCCGTCACGGTCGCCGGCGCCGGGACGGTGGAGAACAGGTGGTGGCCGGACGTGGGGCGAGACTAGGAAGGAGCCGACCGACCCGCTTTACCGATCGCGACGGAGCCCTTACCTTCTCGCGCATCGCACAGGGGACCGTGATGCTTCCTCGCGTTCGGACCAACACGCTCACCGGCTATGCGGACGTGGCCCGTTCGGTGGGGCTGGACGCCGCGCTCCTCGCCGCACAGGTCGGCCTGGACCTCGCCGACCTCGACGTGCCCGACCGCTGGATCGCAGCCGCGCCCGTGGCCCGGCTCCTCGAGGTGTCCGCACGGCAGGCGGGCTGCCCGGACTTCGGCCTGCGCATGGCACGGGTCCGCACTCTCGGCACCCTCGGCCCCCTGGGCGTCGTGCTCCGCGAGGAGCCCGACCTGCGCAGCGCCGTGGACCTCCTGGTGCGGTACGAGCGGGCCTACAACGAGGCACTCCACCTGCGCCTGCGGGAGGACCGCGACGAGGCGATGATCGAGGTCTGGCTCGAGCTCGGTGAGCCCGCCCCGCGCGACGAGGCGCTCGACCTGGCCGTGGGGGCGCTCGTGGGGATCATCCGGACGCTCGTGGGCGACGGCTGGGACCCCACGTCGGCCGTCTTCGCCCACCCCGCGCCCCCGGACGCGGGACCGTGGTACCGGCTCTTCGGTCCCCGCGTGCTCTTCGCCCGCCCGTTCACCGGCCTGGTGTTCCCGGCGCGGGACCTCGGTGCCCGCGTGGTCACGTCCGATCCCTCGCTGCGGCCGTACGCCCGGCAGTTCCTCCGGACGGTCGTGGCCCCCGAGACCCCCGCGTCGCCCCCCGGCCCGACGGACGTGGCGGAGGCCGTGGAGCTGCTGCTGCCGCTCGGGGGCCAGTCGCTGACGCGGACGGGCCGGCTCCTCGGCCTCGGTCCCCGGGACCTGCAGCGCCACCTGGCCCGGCAGGGCGACACCTTCTCCTCCGTCCTGGGCGCCACGAGGGCACGACTGGCCGAGCGCTACCTCCCGAACGAGGACCTGTCGCTGACCGAGGTGTCCCGGCTGCTGGGCTTCACCGCCCCCAGCGCGTTCTCCCGGTGGTTCCGCGCGCAGTTCGGCACGAGTCCCACGGAGTGGCGGAGGACGACGCGGAGCGGGGGCGGCTGAGCGGGGCAGACCCGTCCGCGGCGGGTGATGCCCCGGCCTCTCGGGGCGGCCAGGCTCCCCGGACGGGACCCGGGACGCCGGGGAGCCCCCTGGGAGGTGTGCCGTGGACTCGTTGGTCGCCCGCCGGTGGTGGGCCCGGACCGCTCTCGCGCTGGTCGTCGCCGCCTTCGTCGTCCTGCTCGCGTTCGCCGGCCGCCGCGGCCTGTGGCTCGTGCTGATGACGGCCGCGTCGGTCGTCGTCCTCGTGGCCGCCGTCTTCTGGTTCCTCCTGCAACGCGGCCCCCTGCGCTGGCTGGCGCTGGCCCTCGCCCTGGCCGCACCCCTGGCGGTGCTCGTCGCCTTCGTGGCCGACCGGCTGCTCTGGGTGGCCCTCGTCGCCGCCGCGCTGTTCGCCGCCGCGGTGTGGGCCGGGCGGGCGGCGCTGCGCCCCGACCGGTCCCGCTGGACGATGGAGGTCACCGAGGTGCCGGCGCCCCGGCAGCCGTTCCTGGTCATGAACCCGCGGTCCGGCGGGGGCAAGGTCGGTCGCTTCCGGTTGCGGGAGTTGGCCGAGGAGCTCGGCGCCGAGGTGGCCCTGCTGGACCGGCCCGGCACCGACGTCCAGGAGCTGGCCCGGGCGGCCCTGGCTCGCGGCGCGGACCTGCTCGGCGTGGCCGGCGGGGACGGCACGCAGGCGCTCGTCGCCCAGGTCGCGGCCGAGCACGACGTGCCGTTCCTCGTCGTGAGCGCCGGCACCCGCAACCACTTCGCGCTGGACCTGGGGCTGGACCGGAACGACCCCGCGCGGTGCCTCGACGGCCTGCGCGACGGCGTGGAGGCCCGCATCGACCTCGGCGACGTCAACGGCCGCACGTTCGTGAACAACGCCTCCTTCGGTGCGTACGCGGAGATCGTGGAGAACCCGGCCTACCGGGACGACAAGCGCCGGACCACCCTCGACGCCCTCCCGGACCTGCTGGCCCGCCGGCGCGGCGCCCACCTCGTGGCGCAGGCCGGTGACCTCACGCTGGACGCGCCGCAGGCCCTGCTGGTGAGCAACAACCCCTACGCCGGGTCCGACCTCGTCGGGAGCGGGCGCCGGCCGAGGCTGGACCGCGGGGTGCTCGGGGTGATCGCGGTCCGGGTGGACAGCACGCGGCAGGCGATCGGCCTGCTGAACGGCGCCCACCGGGAGGGGCTGCGGGTGGTCGAGTCCCCCGAGGTCGTGGTCACCGCGGACGTCGCCGAGGTCCCGGTCGGCATCGACGGCGAGACGGTGCGGGTGACGACCCCGGTCCGGTGCACGATCCGTCCCGGCGTCCTCCGGGTCCGGCTCCCCCGCGACCGGCCCGGGGTGAAGCCGCCGCAGGCACGCCTGACCTGGGCGGCGCTGTGGGCCCTCGCGGCCGGCCGGCCGGTCCCGGGGATGAGCGCGGAGCGCGTCTCCCGCCCGGCGGCGACGGCCTCGGAGCGTCCGGCCACGTCCACGACCACGTCCACGACCACGGACGCCTGACGCCCGCGGACTGCCGGTCAGGTGCGGTGCTCGCCGGCCGGGGTGGCCGGTGACGGCAGCGGGGTCGCCGGCTCCGGCAGCACCGCGGGACCGGGCGCGGGAGCCGGCTCGTCGGGCCAGCGCGCTCCCGTCCGCACGCGGAAGGCCTCCACCGCGGCGCCGACGGTCGGGAAGAAGTGCTTCGGCTCGATCTCCTGCGTGAGCCCGTAGCGCTCGATCTTGGCCCGCACCGGGTCCTTGAGCTCGGCGAAGACCAGCGTCTGCCCGCGCCGGTCCAGCAGGCGGTCGAGGTCGAAGAGCACGTCGGCGGCGGTGGTGTCAACGTCGGTGACCGGCTCGGCGGCGACGACGATCCACCGGGGCGCCGGCTCGCTGCGCGCGAGCGCCAGGACCGCGTCGCGGAAGGTCTTGGCGTTGGCGAAGAACAGCGGGGCGTCGAAGCGGAGGACGACCAGCCCGGGGAGCATCTGCGCGTCCGGGTAGGAGCGGACGTCGTGGTAGCCCCGCACGGAGTCCACGCGGCCGAGGGTCGTCGAGTAGGGCCGCCAGGCACGGCGGAAGACGTTCAGGATCGACAGGCCGACCGCGATCGCGATACCGGGCAGCACCCCGAGCAGCGCCACCCCGGCGAACGCGGCGACCGACAGGCTGAACTCGACCCGGCGCTGGTGCCACAGCCGGGCAGCGGCCGGGAGGTCGGCCAGCGAGAGCGCGGCGGTGACGACGACCGCGGCCAGGGCGGCGTCGGGCAGGTTCCGGAACAGGCCCGGCAGCAGCAGGATCATCAGCAGGATGAGCACGGCCCCGGTGACCCCGGTCAGCTGGGAACGGGCGCCGGCGCGCTCGGCCACGGCCGTCCGGGACGCGCTGGTGCTGACCGGGAACCCCTGGAACAGCCCGGCGGCGAGGTTCGCCGCGCCGATGCCGGCCATCTCCGCGTTCCCCCGGACCTCCTGCCCGGTGCGCTCCGCGAACGCCGACGCGGTCGAGATGGTGTCCGCCAGCGCCACCAGGGCGATCGCGAACGCACCGGCCACCAGCGGGCCCAGGTCCGACCAGCCGACGCTCGGCACGGTCAGCGGCGGGAAGCCCTGCGGCAGCTCGCCGACCAGGCCCACGCCACGGGCCCCGAGGTCGAAGACCGTCGTGGCGCCGATCGCCAGGACCACCATCACGAGGACGGCGGGCACCTTGGGCAGCCAGCGCTGGAGCCCGAGGACCACCAGGACGCCGCCGATCCCGACCGCCGCCGCGGCCGGCACGACCTCCCCGCCGGCGACGCCCGCCACGAAGCCGGTGGCCTCCCCGACCAGCCCGTCGGCGTCGACGGAGAAGCCGAGGAGCTTGGGCAGCTGGCCGACCAGGATGGTGAGCGCCAGCCCGTTCAGGTAGCCGATCATCGTGGGCTTCGACAGCAGGTCGGCCACGAAGCCCAGCCCCGCCCACGCCGCCGCGAGCATGATCGCGGCCACCAGGAGCGCGAGCACCGAGGCCAGCGCCACGGCCCGCTCCGGGTCCCCGCCGGCGACCACGAGCGGCAGCACCGTGGCGGCGATCATCGGGCCGAGGGAGGAGTCCGGGCCGAGCACCAGGATCCGCGACGGTCCGAACACGGCGTAGGCGAGCAGGCAGGTGATCGAGGTGTACAGGCCGGTGATCGGCGGCAGTCCGGCGAGCTCCGCGTAGGCCATGCCCTGCGGCACGAGCAGCGCGGTGAGCACCACCCCGGCCAGGAGGTCCTTCGCCAGCCAGGGACGGTGGTACCCGCGGAGCGCCTGGGCCCCGGGCGGCACCAGGCGCGGGGCCCGGCTCACGGGAGGGGTCGGCCGGCGGGGAGCGCCGTCCTCCGCTCGTCCCGCCGGGCCCGGTACGTCGCGCGCAGCCGCTTCTCCACCAGGATCGGGACGAACGCCTGCACGGGGGCCCCGGCGAAGGTCGCGAGCACCTCGAGCGCCGAGGAGCGGATCTCCTGCCGGTCCACGCCGTACTCGGCGTGCAGCCGTTCGACCAGGGCCTCGACGAACGGGTCGCCGGTCGGCACCGGGCCGCCGGCCGGACCGTCGTCCCCCGCGACGACCACCGCGGCGGTCACCGTCATCTCGGGCCTCCTAGCACCGTGGTCCCCTGGCAGGTGGTGGTCCCCTGGCAGGCGGCCCGAGTGTGGCGGGCGCCCCGGGTACCGGACCTCATCCGTCGCGGATGACGAGCGGGTCACCCCTGCCGGTCCAGGCGCCACGCCACCAGCCCGAACAGCACGCCCAGGGCGTTGGTCGCCCAGTGCGCCCCGGCGGCGGCCAGCACGCTGCCGCTGCGGCGGCGCATCTCACCGAAGACCAGTCCCCCGACCGTCGTGAGCGCGACCGTCCCGAGGACCAGGGCGGCGCTGCCGGACCCGCCGACCGCCTCCGACACCCCGCGGTTGGTCTCGCCGACGCGCAGCGCCGGGATGACGTGCCAGAACCCGAAGAGCACCGACGTCGTGACCAGGACCTGCCACGGGCGCAGGTGCCGCGCGAGGACGCCCCAGAGGACGGACCGGAAGGCGAGCTCCTCGAGCACCACGGTGCCGAGCGGGATGGTCACGAACGCCTTGTGCAGCGCCTCGAGCGGTGGCAGGTCGTACCGGACGTCCATGAACGCCGGCCGGGTGAGCGGCAACAGCACGCCGACCACGTAGACCCCGGCGACGAGGCCGATCGCGCCCAGCGCCCACCGGCACCCCGCCCCGAGGCGGTCCCGGCCCAGTCCCAGCTGCGACCAGGTCAGCCCCTCGAGGCGGGCCCAGGCGACCAGGCCCACACCCGTCAGGGCGCGCACCCACCAGGGCGGGTGGACCGTGTGGTCGACGACGTTGACGGCGGCGAGCACGAGCACGAGC
Organism: Geodermatophilus sp. SYSU D00700; assembly: GCF_054050255.1. Lineage (NCBI taxonomy): Bacteria > Bacillati > Actinomycetota > Actinomycetes > Geodermatophilales > Geodermatophilaceae > Geodermatophilus > Geodermatophilus sp. SYSU D00700. The sequence goes on from NZ_JBJGZA010000005.1 coordinate 85,417, forward strand.
GCGCCGGAGACCAGGCGGTGCCGCCCGCGCCGCCCGGCGGAGGTGGTCACCCCGCCCCCCGGTCAGCCACCGCCGACCAGGGACCGCAACCGGTCGGTGTCGGCGTCGGTCCAGCCGGGCGGCCGCGCGACCTCCGCCCAGGCGTCGACGTAGTCGGCCTGGTACTTGTGGCCGTGGCCGTCGGGGACGCCGGTCGAGAACGCCATGTCCGCGGTGACCTGCCAGAAGGTGACGAACGGCAGCCACACCACGTCGTCGGAGACGTCGGGACCGCGCTCCCCCTCCAGCCAGTCCGGGCGGTCGAGGAGCAGCCGCGGCGACCACCAGACGATCGGGTCGGAGGCGTTCTGCAGGTAGACCACCCGCGGTTCCTCCCACGGCCCCGGCGGCCCGGAGAGGTCCGGCGACTCGTCGGCGAAGCGCACGGTGCGGCCCTCGTCGTAGACGGGCAGCCACTCCGGCGAACCGGCCTCCCGGTCCGCGACCAGCCCCCGCCACAGCTCGTTGAAGTTCGGCGGCCCGGCCCACAGCACGCCGTCGGTGCGGTTGCGGACGTCGGCGATCCCGCTGAAGGCCGCCTCACCGCCGAAGGTGCCCAGACTCTCCCCGAAGACGTACAGCTGCGGCCGGCTGCGCTCGGGCAGCTGCGCCCAGGCGCCGTACACCGCGTCGAACAGCGCCCGGCCCGCGTCCCGCGCCTTCGCCTGGTCGACGAGGAAGGACAGCCAGCTGGGCAGGTAGGAGTACTGCACCGCGACCATCGCGGTGTCGCCGTTGAACTCGTACTCCAGCGCGGCACTGGCAGCCGGGTCCACCCAGCCGGTCCCGGTGGTCGTCACCACCACGAGGACGGCGCGGTCCAACCCGCCGGCCCGCTCCAGCTCGCGGACGGCGAGCGCCGCGCGGTCGTCGGCGTCCTCGGCCGACGCCAGCCCGACGTAGGCGCGCACCGGCTGCTCGGCCGGGCGGCCCGAGAAGGCCCGCAGCTCCTCCGGGGTCGGCCCGGTGCCGGTGAAGTTGCGGCCCTGCAGGCCCAGGTCCTCCCACTCCACGAGGGAGTCCGGGCTGCCCGACCGCTCCGGCGCGGTCGGCTCCACCGCGCCCTCCTCCGTGCCGTCGTCCCGGACGCTGAACGCGGAGTTCATCGCCTCGACCAGGCCCTGGAACAGCACGCCGTTGAGCAGGAAGACCACCAGCACGGTGACCGCGGCGACGCCGAGCGGACGGGCGATGCGCCGGGGCAGGAGGCGGCCGAGGGTCCGGACGAGCCAGCGGGCCAGTGCCCGGATCCCGCGGGCGACGGCGACCAGCAGGGCGAACAGCAGCACCGCCACGACGACGACGCCGATCGCCGACCAGCCCTCCGGCGGGTCGAGGCCCACCAGCCGGTGCACGTCCCGCTGCCACCCCGCGCCGAGCCACAGCGCGACCAGGCACAGCAGCGGGCCCGCGACGGCGAGCACCCGCCACGCGCGGCGCCGGGCACCGGCCGAGAGCCGGCGCTCGGTGACCTCGGCGACGAACCAGGCCGCCGTGACGCCCACGCCGTAACCGATGGCCGCGGTGATGCCGGCGACCAGCCCCTGCAGCACCCAGCCCCGGGGCAGCAGCGACGGCGTCAGCGCACTGCAGCCGAACAGCAGGGCACCGACCGTGCCGCTCCAGGTGTAGCGCGGCCAGGAGGGGCGCAGGCGCCTGCGCCGGGGGACGTCCCGGTCCGGTGCCGGCTCGTCGCGCGGCGGCGGAACGGTCGGCGCCCCGGCCCGTGCGGGCCTCGCCGTCGGTTCCGCCGTCATGCCGCGCTCCGCTCGTCCGGCGACCGACCCTAGGGGCCGTCCGGGCGGCCGGACTCCTACGCGGAGGATGAACCGCAGCCGCCCCGCCCGGCGCACCATCCGCGCATGGGACGCACGCGACCCCGACCGGGACGGCACAGCCGCGGACGGTCTCCCGGCACGAGCACCGCGCTCGACGTCGGGCTGGTCGTGGCCGCGGCGATGGCCCCCGGCACCTTCGCCCCCTCCCTCTCCCCGCGCAGCGCGGTGGACCAGGGGCTGGTGACCGGGCTGGGCACGGGCCTGCACCACCTGCTCACGGTCGGGACGCAGGAGGCGCTGGAGAGCGCCGTCCGGGTCGCCGTCGGCGGGGCGGCACCGCCGTCCGCGCGGCGGGCCGCCACGATCGCGGCCGACTGCGCGGCCGTGCCCCTCGGCCTGGCGGCGCTGCGGGCGTTCCCGCCGCGCGCCGAGGACCCGCTCCGCGGCATCGTCCGCCAGGCGGCCTGGCGGCTGGGCGCGACCGGCCTCGGCGGCGCGCTGCTGGGCGGCGCCCAGGCGGGGACGCGGGCGCTCGACGACCGCCTGCGGCTGCACGGCCGCCTCGCCGCCGTCCCGCTCGCGGTGCCGGTCGGCCTGGGCACCGCCTACGTCGTGGACCGGTTGCGCGCGGGCGAGCAGGCCGAGCGGACCGGCGGGGCCGACGCTCCCCCGCGCCTGTCGTCCCTCGGCGTCGCCGCGGGGGTCGTCGGGTGCCTCGCCGGCGTCGGCTACGCCGAGCACGCGCTGTCCGACCTCGCGGCCCGCCGGCTGGCCGCGGTGCTGCCCGGGCCGCCCGGCCTCTGGCGGCTCGCCGGCCACGCGGTCGCCCTCGCCGGGTTGGGGGCCGGCGTCTCCGCGGTCTGGCACCGGGCGATGCGGCGGATCGAGGCGCGGACGTCGGTCGACGTCCCGGTGTTCGAGCCCGGTGAGGGCGACCGGTGGGTGCCGCCGACGGTCAGCGGGGGTCCCGGCAGCCTCGTCGTCTGGGAGGGGATGGGGCGCGACGGCCGGCTGCACGCCCTGGCGTCGGTCCGCCCGCGGCCGGTGCCCGACCTCCCGGCCGGCGTGCCGGACCTGTCGATCGAGACCGTGATGGGCACGCCCCCGCGCGCCGCTCCCGTGCAGGTGTACGTCGGGCTGGACAACGCGCCGACCCCGCGGGCCCGGGTGGACCTCGCGATGGCCGAGCTGGAGCGGACCGGTGCGCTCGACCGGTCGCTGCTGGTCCTCGTCTCGCCGACCGGGACCGGCTACGTCAACTACGTCGCCGTCGCGGCGCTGCAGTACCTCGCGCTCGGCGACGTCGCCACGGTGACCCTGCAGTACTCGCGCCGCCCGTCACCGCTGTCCCTCGGCATGGTGCCCGCGGCCCGGGAGCAGAACCGGCTGCTGTGGCTGCGGGTGCTGCAGCGGCTCCGGGACCGGCCCGGCCCCCGCCCGCGCGTGGCGGTCTTCGGCGAGAGCCTCGGCGCCCACACCAGCCAGGACGTGTTCCTGCACTGGGGGACGCTGGGCCTCGACGCCATGGGCATCGACCGGGCGCTGTGGATCGGGACCCCGTACGGCAGCGGGTGGATGCGCGAGGTCACCCGCGGGGACCGCCTCGACGTCGACCCCGCCGCCGTCGCCGTCGTCAACGACCACGACCAGTACGCCGCCCGGGCCGGGGAGCGCGGCGCACCGCCGCGCTTCGTGCTGGTCAGCCACGACAACGACGGGGTGACGAAGTTCGGCCCCGACCTGCTCTGGTACCCGCCCGAGTGGCTGGGCCCCTCCCGGCCGAAGCCGGAGCCGGTCGCCGGCGCGAGCCCCCGCGGCATCCCCCCGGCCATGCGGTGGCGCCCGCTGACGACCTTCTTCCAGAGCCTGGTCGACATGAAGAACGCGCAGACCTCGGGGCCGTTCGGGGCCTGGCAGCACGACTACCGGGCGGACCTGCCCCGGTTCCTCCGCGACGTGTACGGGTTGCCCGCCTCCCCGGAGCAGCTCGCCCGCGTCGAGGAGGTGCTGCAGGTCCGCGAGTCCGTGCGCGAGCGGCTGTTCGCCGTCGTCCCCGGCGCGGTCGGCTGACCGCTCCCCACATCCTCCGCAGCGGACGGTGTCCCGCCGGGCCGGCCCGGGGAGGCTGCGGGCCATGCGGGCGAGCCTGGAGACGCACCTCGGATCGCGGCAGGTCGGCCGGGTGGTCTACGGCTCGATCATCGGGCTGGCGCTGGTCGTGGCGCTCGAGACCCACCCGCCCACGCCGGGCGTCATGGCCGTCTGGCTGCTCGGCACGGCCCTGGCGGTCGCCCTGTCCGAGGTCTACAGCGAGGTCGTGGGCACCGAGACGAGCACCCGCCGGCCGGTCACCCGCGGCCAGGTCGGGCACATGGTGGAGGACGCCGCGGCGGTCGGCTTCGGGGTCGCCTTCCCCGCGGTCTTCTTCCTGCTCGCCGCGCTGGGCGTGTTCGAGGTCGGCACCGCGTTCTCCGTCGCCAAGTGGTCGGGGCTGGGCCTGATCGGCTTCTACGGCTACTGGGCGGCCCGCTTCGCCGGAGCCCCGCCCCGCCGGGCGCTGCTCAAGGGCGCCCTCGTCGCGCTCGTCGGGGCCGGGCTCATCCTCCTCAAGGCGCTGGTCCACTGACCCGGGCCCGCGCCGCGGCACGGAGGACCGGTCAGCGCCCCGGGCGCGGCGGGCGGAACCGCGGGGCGACCTCGACCCGCCACAGCCCCCACCCGACGGCCTCGCCGACGGCGACACCGATCATCGCCCCGATGACCACGTCGGCCGGGTAGTGCACGCCGGTGTGGACCCGCGAGTAGCCGACCGCGGCGGCGAGGGTGCGCAGGGGCGCGGCGGCCGCGGGCACGATCTGCGCGACCGCCGTGGCGAACGCGAAGCCCGAAGCGGTGTGGCCGGACGGGAACGACGCCGAGTGCGGCATCGGCACCCACCGGGCCTCCGGCACGCCGGCCAGGTCCCGGTCGGGCCGCCGGCGGCGCGCGGCGAGCTTGAAACCGGCGTTGACGACGGCGGAGTCCACCGCCACCGCCGTCAGGCCCGCGGCGGCGGCCCGTCGCCCGGTGCGACCGCCGGCGAGGGCCATCACCCCGGCGACCGCCATCCACAGCCGCGAGAAGTCCGCCAGCCGCGACAGCCGGCGCACCGGGCGGTCGAGGGCGGGCGTGCGCGTCCCGGCCACGGCCCGGTAGAGGGCCCGGTCGATCCGCCCGAGGTCCCGGAGCAGGCGCACCGCGGTCGCCCGCGCGGGCGCCTCCCCGGGCGGGGGGCCGGCCGCCAGCCGGCCGGCCAGCCGCTCCTCGGGCGGCGGGGTCCGCGACGGTGCCGTGTCCATCCGCCCGTCCCTCCTGCGCGCTCGCTCGCCGACGGCGGCCAGTGTGCCGGGACGCCCGCGGGCACGGAACGACCGGCGCTCGTCCGCGCCGGGTGGTCCGCGGTCCTGCCAGGCGCGGACGGGGCGGCTCACCCCTGCTGGATGAGGCCGCCGCGACCTCCCGTGGGCCACGGTCGCCGGCATGACCGAGACCGTCAGCCTCGAGACCGCCATCTCCGGACACGGCCTGATCGGCGACCTGCAGACCGCTGCACTGGTGACGACCGACGGGTCGATCGACTGGTTCTGCTCCCCCCGGTTCGACTCCCCCAGCGTCTTCGGCGCGCTGCTCGACGACGAGCGCGGCGGGCACTTCCGCATCCGCCCGGCGGGCGTGGAGTACACCTCGACGCAGATGTACCTGCCGGACACCGCCGTCCTGGTCACCCGGTTCTTCACCGACGCCGGCCTGGGCCAGGTGCTCGACTTCATGCCGCCCGCCGGCGACACCGCGACCGACCGGCACCGGATCGTGCGCATGGTCCAGTGCGTGCGCGGCCGGATGACCTTCGAGGTCGAGGTGGCCCCCCGCTTCGACTACGGCCGGCACCCGCACCGCCTGGAGCTCAGCGACCCCGGCGCCGTCTTCGTGGCGAACGGCCAGCGGCTGACGCTGCACGTCGTGCGCGCGCCGGAGGACGAGCGGCTGGCCGACGTGCGCGTGGAGGACACCGACCTGCACGGCACGGTGGGCCTGGTGGCGGGCCAGACGCGCGGCGTCGTCCTGGAGACCGACGCCGACGGGCCGCCCCGCGAGATCCACCCCGACGAGGTGCAGGCCCTCTTCGACGCGACCGTGGCCCACTGGCGCTCCTGGATCGGCCGGTCCACCTACACCGGGCGGTGGCGGGAGGCCGTCCAGCGCTCGGCGATCACCCTGAAGCTGATGACCTACGCCCCCTCGGGCGGCATCGTCGCGGCGCCCACCGCGGCGCTGCCCGAGCAGGTCGGCGGGGAGCGCAACTGGGACTACCGCTACACGTGGGTGCGCGACGCCTCGTTCTCGGTGCACGCGCTGCTCAAGCTCGGGCTGACCGACGAGGCGGCGCGCTTCGGGTCCTGGCTGGGCGAGCGGATCCGCGACCGGCTCGACAGCGACAGCGGACCGCTCAACATCATGTACCGGATAGACGGCTCCTCCGACCTCAAGGAGGACGAGCTCGACCACTGGCGCGGGTACCGGGGCTCGGCGCCGGTCCGCATCGGCAACGGCGCGGCCGAGCAGCTGCAGCTCGACATCTACGGCGAGGCCCTGGACAGCGTCTACGCCGGCGTCCGGGCCGGGCTGCCGCTGTCCCACCAGGGCTGGACGGCGACCAGCCGGGTGCTGGACTGGCTCGCCGACAACTGGGACCAGCCGGAGGAGGGCATCTGGGAGACCCGGGGCGGCCGGCAGGCGTTCACCTACGGGCGGGTGATGAGCTGGGTGGCCTTCGACCGCGGCATCCGGATGGCCACGGAGCACGGCCGGCCCGCCGACGTCGACCGCTGGCGCGCCGCACGGGACCGGATCTACGAGCAGGTGCTCGAGCGCGGCTTCCACACCACGCGCGGGGCGTTCGTGCAGCACTACGACACCGACGTGCTCGACTCGGCGCTGCTGCGCATGCCGACCGTCGGCTTCGTCGACGGCCGGGACCCGCTGTGGCGCTCGACCCTGGCGGCGATGGACGACGAGCTGGTCACCGACAGCCTGGTCTACCGCTACGACCCCGAGGCCTCCCCGGACGGGCTGCGCGGCTCGGAGGGCACGTTCTCGCTGTGCACCTTCGCCTACGTGGACGCGCTCACCCGCTCCGGTCGGCTGGAGGAGGCCCGGACGGCGTTCGAGAAGATGCTGACCTACGGCAACCACGTGGGCCTGTACTCCGAGGAGATCGCCCTCACCGGCGAGCAGATCGGCAACTTCCCGCAGGCGTTCACCCACCTGGCCCTCATCGACGCGGCGGTCACCCTCGACGCGGCCCTCGACGGGCGCGGCCCCGGCTGACGCCGGGGCCCCCTCACGGTCAGGGTGAGACGGCATCCTGCGAGCGGGGCCGAGGAAGCCACGCCGGCAGCATGATGTCCCAGGCGGCGCCGGGGGGTAGCTCACCAGGACGATCGCGCAGGATCCCGGGGTCCTGCGCGGTCCAGACCCGGTGGTCCTAACCCGTGGCCACCGGGTCGCCCCCGACTCAGCGCTGCCGCCGGGCGGGGACCTCCCCGGTCTCCACCAGCCGCCGCGCCACGTCCCGCAGCTTGGTGTTGCTCTCCTGCGACAGCCGGCTGAGCACCCCGAACGCCTGGTCCGGTGTGAGCCGCAACCGCTCCATCACGATGCCCTGGGCCATCCCGATCAGGTTGCGAGTGGCCATCCCCGAGCGCAGGTTCTCCTCGATCTGGGCACTGCGCAGCGCGACCGCGGCCTGGGCGGCGAACGCCAGCGCCTCGCCCCGGGTCTCCGCGTCGAAGGCGCTCGGCTCCGGCGAGTAGAGGTTGAGCGCACCGAGGCTGTTCTGCTCCGCGTCGGTGAAGAGTTGCAGCGACAGGCTGCTGCGGATGCCGGTCTGCTCCGCGACCGCCCGGGTCCAGCGGGGATAGCGCTCCTCGGCGGTCATGTCGTCGATCTGGAAGGTCTCCTGCTCCCAGATCGCGTCCAGGCACGGCCCCTCCTCCAGGTCGTACTGCAGGTGGTCGGCCCGCTCCGCACGGTCGTCACTGGCGGCCGGGGTACGCACCTCGTGGCGGTCCTTGACCAGCGACACGCTGGACCAGACCTCGCCGTCGAGGTTCTGCGCGGCGGCCTCGACGACCCGCTGCAGCGTGTGCTGCATGTCCGGTTCGTTGACCAGATCGCGGGCGATCGCGGCCAGCCGCTCGTTGAAGTCCGACATCTCGGACATGAGCCGTTCCTCCCGCTGCCATCGGTCCGCGGCCTCGGCGGGCCCTTACCCCGACCGAGCCGCACACCATGCCGCACGGGCCCGGCTCCGATCCGCGTCGCGCCGGTCCGGCACGACGCGGATCGGACACGGCCTGCCGGCGCCGCGGCGGCCGGCGGCTGTTCCGGGGTGCTCAGCGTGGCGCCGGACCTGCCCCGGACGCGCCGCTACACCACCGCCCGCGGGCTGCCTCAGCGTGGGGAGTGCGCTCCAGCGGAGTGGGGCCGCATCTCACCCCGGTCGTAGGGGCGCCGGGGTCAGCCGTCCTCGACCGCCGTGCAGCGGACCAGCAGCAGGTGCTCGGGGTGCACCGGCGGGACCTGCAGGCCGGCCACGGCCAGGCCGCGGCCGGTGAGCACGACGCCGGCCTCACCGACGCCGGCCTCGCCGGCGCACCACGGCGGCAGGCCGGGCCAGGCGCCGCCGGTGTCGGTGCCCGGGGGCTGCAGCCGCACCCGGTAGCGGCGGTCGGGGTCCAGACCCGGCAGGCGGGCGGGCCCCGGCGGCCAGGTCACCGAGCGGCCGACCGCGACCAGCGCGAAGAGGGCGTCCCCGCCGTCGGCCGCCACGACCCCGTGCACCTGCACGGTGGGGTCGGGGTGGTCGCCGTTGACGACGGTGCCGCGGTGCAGCAGCGGGCGGAGCTCCTTGTGCAGCGCGATCCACGCGGCCAGCTCCTCGCGGTCCTCGGGTGAGGCACCGGCGAGGTCCCACTCGGCACCCATGTGCCCCCACAGCGCGGTGCCGGCGCGGAAGGACAGGTCGTGGGTGCGGCCGGTGGTGTGCGAGCGCGGCGGCCCGACGTGGGTGCCGACCAGCTCCGGCGGCAGCAGCAGCTGCGTGTACCGCTGGATGCCCTGCCGCTCGAGCGCGTCGTTGGTGTCCGACGCCCACACCCGGTCGGTGCGCTGCAGGATCCCCAGGTCCACCCGACCGCCGCCGGAGGCGCAGGACTCGATCTCCAGGCCCGGGTTGGCCGCCCGCAGCTCGTCGAGCAGCCGGTAGGTGGCACGGGTCTGCCCGTGCACCCCCGGCTCGCCGCCGGGGGTGTGCCCGGCGTCGACGAGGTAGCGGTTGTGGTCCCACTTCAGGTAGGCGATGGCGTACTCGTCGAGCAGCGCCTGCAGGTGGGAGCGGACGTGCTCGTAGGCGCCCGCGTGGGTCAGGTCGAGCACGTGCTGGTTGCGGGAGGGGTCGCCGACCCGCCCGCCGGCGCTGAACAGCCACTCCGGGTGCGCGCGGGCCAGCTCGGAGTCCAGGTTGACCATCTCCGGCTCCACCCACAGCCCGAACTCCATGCCCAGCTCGTGCACCCGGTCGACCAGCGGGTGCAGGCCCTCGGGCCAGACGTCGGCCGAGACGCGCCAGTCCCCCAGCCCGGAGGTGTCGTCCCGGCGGGAGCCGAACCAGCCGTCGTCGAGGACGAACCGCTCGATGCCCAGCCGGGCCGCGATCTCCGCGAGCTCGGTGAGCCGGCCGAGGTCGTGGTCGAAGTACACCGCCTCCCAGGTGTTGAGCGTCACCGGCCGCGGCCGGGCGGGGTGGGTCGGCCGGGCCCGCAACCACGCGTGGAACCGGCCGGCGACCTCGTCCAGACCCTGCCCGTGGGAGGCGTACAGCCACGGGGAGGTGTAGGTGGCCCCGGCCGCCAGCTCGACCTCGCCCGACAGCAGCAGCTCGCCGGCGCCGAGCACGCGCGCCCCGTTGTGCAGCCGTTCGGCGTAGTGCACCTGGTTGCCCGACCAGCCCAGGTGCACCGCCCACACCTCGCCCGCGCGGAACGAGAAGCCGGGGGTGCCGGCGCAGAGCAGGTGCACCGCGTCGAGCCCGGTGCGGCCGTTGCGCACCTCCCGGGAGTGCAGGCCCGCGGTGAAGGGGGTGCGCTGCGGCACCCGCTCGAGGGTGTGCCGGCCGGTGAAGTCGAGCAGCTCGCCGGCCTGCGGCGGCACCGGCAGGACCAGCCGGAGGGCATCGAGGCGGAACGGCTCGCCGCCGTCGGCAGCCGCGGCGTCGCCCTCGGCCGTGTTCGTGACCGCGGCCCGGGCCCGCAGCAGGCCGGAGGCGGTGAGCTCGAGCTCGAGCACCACCTCCAGCCGGGCGACCGGGTCGTCCGCGCGGGCCACGAGCCGGGTGGTCCCCTCGGCGGTGACGGCGACCTCGCGGGAGCGGAGCCGCAGCGCCGGTGACCAGTCCCGGCCGGCGCGCGAGCCCTCCAGGCCTGGCCGGCCGACCCAGCCGCTCGCATGCTCGGGCAGCAGGGTCAGCCGGCGCACCACGTCGGTCGGGTGGTCCCCCACCGACGGCGCCGCGGCCCGGCCCAGCCCGGCGAGGGCGTCGGCGGGGAGGTCCCCCAGGTCGGCGCCCCAGTACACGACCTGGGGCAGCAGACCACCGACCGGGTCCAGGGCCAGCACGACGCTGGTCCCGGCGGTCCGCCAGTGGACCAGTCGGTCGGCGTCGCCGGCCGGGCCGGGCAGCGACGGTCCGGTCGGCGCCGGGTCGGTGCTCTGGCGTTCGGTCGCCGCCTCGGAGGCCGTGGGCGGTGTCGGGGCGCCGTGGGACGTGCTGGTCAGGGTGTTCTCCGGGGTTCGGGCGACCGGGCCCGGCCCGATGCGGGAGGGTCCGCGGGGCGGGCGGGCCGGCGGTCGGTGGACGGGTCCGGGACCGGACCTCCGGTGTCCCATGATGACGTCCGGCCGGGGACCCGCTGCACCCCGTGCGAGCCCACCCGTCATCCCATCCCTCCCGGGTGAGTCGGCGGCGCCGATCCGGCGGGACGGTGTCGGCCATGGACGCAGCAGTGCGCACGTCGACGACGCGGACGACGACCTCTCGCGGCAGCGGCTCCACCAGCTCGCGGTGGCACCGGGACGCGGCGCGCTTCCTCGCCGGGTGCATCGGTACGGGAGCCGTGCTCGGGGTCGCGGTGGAGGCGGTCCGGAGACCGCACGAGTGAGCCGGCGGGCGCCGGCCTCCGCTGACCGGCGTCAGAACGCGCCCAGGGCACGCGCCGCGTCCACGACGCGGTCGCGGTCGGAGACGGCGAGCTTGCCCAGGAGCCGCCGCACGCGGCCGCGGACGGTGTTGGTCGAGATCGACATGGCGGCGGCGATCTGTCCCGTCGACCTCCCGGCGGCGAGGTGCCGGAGCGTCTCGAGGTCCCGCTCACTCAGGGTCGGCGTCGCGTCGGCGCGGACCGCACCGGCGCCGCTCGAGGGGTGCTGCATCGCTGTGCCTCGCTCCGTCCGGTCCGGCCGCGGCGTGGGAGCGCGCGGCCGGGCTCCTGGATCCGGTTCCGCTCCGGCAGGTCGGCGGGGCCTGCGCCGCCCGCTGCCGGTGCGCGCGACGATAGGGAGGCGACCGGGCCCCCGCTTCAGCGATCCGGACGGTGTACTTGCTGTTTTCGGACAGCGCAGGGGGGACCGATGGACCGTCTCGTCCGCTACGCCGCGCTGACGGGTTTCCCGGAGGTGGCCCGCTCGTGCGGCCTCGACCCGGAGCGGTCGATGGCGGGCGTGGGCCTGGACATCGGCGGTCTGGCGATGCAGGACGAGTGGATCCCCGCCGTGCGGGTCGCCCGGCTGCTGGAGTCGGCCGCGGCCGAGTCCGGCCGCGAGGACTTCGGTGTCCGGATGGCGGGGATGCGCCGGCTGTCGACGCTGGGCCCGATCAGCGTGGTGCTCCGGGAGGAGCCCGACCTGCGCAGCGCCCTGGACCTGCTGATCCGCTACGAGCACGTCTTCAACCCGATCCTCGACCTGCGCCTGGTCGAGCACGACGGCCTGGCCACGGTGCAGACGTGGCTGGAGATCGGTGAGCCCGTCCCGGCCCGCCAGGCGCTCGACCTCACCGTGGCCGGCCTGGTCGGGGTCGTCCGCGCGCTGATCGGTGCCGACTGGCAGCCGCTGACGACCTGCTTCGCCCACCGGGCACCGGCCGATCGCGGCCCGTTCCACGAGGTCTTCGGCCCCGGGCTCCGGTTCGAGCAGGCGTTCACCGGTGTGGTCTTCCCCGCGCGCGACCTCGACGCCGCGACGGTGACCTCCGACCCGGTGCTGCGGCCCTACACCCAGCCGCTGCTCGAGTCGATCGCCTCCCCCCGCGCGGCGACCGCGGTCGACCAGGTCCGGGCACTGGTCGACCTGACCCTGCCGCTGGGTCGGTGCTCGATGACCCAGATCAGCCGCACCCTCGGCGTCCAGCCGCGCACCGTGCACCGGCACCTCGCCGAGGCCGGCGAGACCTTCACCGGCATCGTGCAGGCCACCCGCGCCCGGCACGCCGAGCGCCACCTCGCCAACGACGGCTACTCGCTGACCGAGGTCTCCCGGCTGCTCGGCTTCGCCGCCCCCAGCACCTTCTCCACCTGGTTCCGCCGGCAGTTCGGCACCACGGCCAGCGAGTGGCGCAGCCGGTCCCGGGCCGACGCCACGTCCGGGTCCCGTGGGTGACCGCGCCACCGGCCGCGCCGTCCCCGGCCGCGGGTGGGGCCCGCCCGGCCTTCCCGCGGATCGTCTTCACCCTGTCCTTCGCGCTGCTGCTCTCGGACTTCATGTGCCGACAGGTCCTGGCGGCCGTCTTCCCCCAGCTCAAGGCGGAGTGGGGGCTGTCGGACACCCGGATCGCCGCGCTGAGCAGCGTCGTGCCGCTGACCGTGGCCGTGCTGACCGTGCCCCTGTCGGTGCTGGCCGACCGGCTCGGCCGCCGGCGGGCCGTCACCGCCATGGCCGCCGGGTGGAGTCTGGCCACCCTGGGCTCGGCCCTCGCCGCGGACTACGGGCAGCTGCTCGCCGCGCGAGCGCTGGTCGGGGTCGGGGAGGCCGCGTACGCCAGCGTCGGCCTCGCCCTCGTCCTCGGCCTGTTCCCGGCCGACCGCCGCGCGACGCTGGCCGGTGCCTTCACCGCCGGCGCCTCCTTCGGCGCCGTGCTCGGCATCGCGCTCGGCGGCGCCCTGGCCGCCCGGTTGGGTTGGCGGTGGTCGGTGGCGGCCATGGCGGCGATCGGGTTCGTCCTCGTCGCGCTGTACCACCGGCTGGTCACCGACGAGCAGCTGGCCCGGCACGAGCAGGTCGACGGGGCGTCCGGCGCGCCCGCGGGCACCACGGGTCGGCGGGTGCGGCTGTCGGCCCTGGTCTCCCCGCCGGCGGTCGTCTGCGCCTACGTCGGCAACGGCCTGCAGCTCCTCGTCGCCGGGGCGCTGCTGACGTGGCTGCCCAGCTACCTGGAGCGCACGTACCGGGTGCCGCTGGGAGCCGCCGCCGGGCTGGCCGCGGCCCTCGTCCTGGTCATGGGCATCGGCATGATCGGCTGCGGGGTGCTCGCCGACCGGCTGGCCCGCGCCGCACCGCGGCGCACGTGGACGACCGCCCTCGTCTGCTCCGCGTCGTCGCTGCTCCTGCTCGGCGTCGCCTTCTCCCTCCCGCCGGGGCCGGCACAGCTGGCCCTGCTCGCCGCCGGGGCCCTCACCACCGCCGGCACCACCGGCCCGGCCGGCGCGCTGGTCGTGTCCCTGACCGCCGCCTCCGTCCGGGCCGGCGCGCTCGGCGTGCTCGCCCTGGCCGGCAACCTGCTCGGCCTGACCGCCGGTCCCCTGGTCGTCGGGGTGCTCGCCGACCGGATCGGCCTGGCCGAGGCGCTGCGATGGGTCTCGGTCGTGTCCCTCGCCGCCGTGGCCGTCTTCGCGATCGGCCGCCGCGCGGCGCCGGACGGCACCACTCCACCGGCAGTGGCCCCGGACCCGGCTCGCCCGACCGTTCGGGTCCCCGTCCTCCGGCGGCGGCGGCGAGGAGTCGGCAAGATGGACACCGGACGGTGCACGGAGTGGCCGTGAGGGGGTCGGCGTGGAACCCGAGGACCCGGGGCGCAGGGCGGCCGAACGCGCCGCGACGGCCGCCCGCCGGACGCGGGAGCTCTCCGAGCGGCTCGCCCGCCTGACCGCCGGGGAACCGCCGGACGCCGAGGACGTCCAGGAGGCCCGGGCGCAGGCCGCGCTCGCCGCCGAGCACGCCCGCGAGTCGGCCGAGCGCGCGCGCCTGGGCCACGAGCGCGCGGCCCGCTCGCACGAGCGGACGGCGGAGGTGCACGAGTCGGCCGCGCGGGCCGGCGTCGGCGACGTCGCCGGTCACCGCAGCCGGGCGGAGGGCCACCGTTCCGCGGCCGAGGAGGACAGGCACGCCGCCGAGGAGGACGCGGCGGACGCCCGGCACGGGGAGGAGGTGCCCGGTGGCCCTGCCTGAGCCGGGACCGGCCCTGCCGCCGGCCTCCGTCGACGAGGTCCTCGCCCTGCTCGCCGACCTCGACGTCCGCGACGAGGAGCTGCAGGTCGTCTCCGAGGAGCTGCGCGCCCAGCAGGAGCAGATCGCCTCCCTGCTGGCCCGCCACGAGAGCGAGCTCCGCTGGCGCAGCCACCTCGCCGCCCTCGTGCCGCTGGGACTGGCGCTCACCGACGGCAACGGCAAGCTGCTCGAGGTCAACCCCGCGCTGGCCACGACCCTGGGCGTGGGCTTCGGCCGGCTGCACGGCAAGCCCCTGTCGGTCTTCCTGGCGCCGGCGGACACCGCCGCCTTCCGCACCGCCCTGCGCCGGCTCGCCGCGGCGGACAGCGGCGAGCAGCACCTGACGGTCACGGTCCGGCCGCGCACCGGGCCGGAGGTGCGGTCGGAGCTGTTCGGCTTCCCCGAGCGGTCCGCTGCCGCCCCGTCCGCCGCGCGGGTGCAGTGGGTGGTCGCGCCGGCCGCTCCGGAGCCGGGGCCGGACGACGGGGGCGAGCCGGGTGCGGCCGACGTCCTGGGCCTGGCCGCCGCCTTCTCCCAGCTCTCGGCGCTGCCGGTCGCCGAACCCGACCGGCAGCGGATGCTCGGCCGGATGGCCACCCTCGTGCGCAGCGCGGTCCCCGGCGCCGACTGGGTCAGTGTCGCCCTCGGCTCTCCCCTGGACCCCCAGCGGCTGGGCAGCGACTCGGCGGAGGCCCAGGACTTCGACGGCCGGCAGGTGCAGGTCCAGGAGGGCCCCTGTCTGGACGCGCACGCCACCGGGCGGCCGGTGACCACCCCGGACGTGACGGCCGACGAGCGCTGGCCGCGGTTGGCCGCGGCCAGCGGCTCCGCCGCCGTGCGCAGCGTCCTCGCCGTCCCCGTCCTGGACGGCGACGAGAGCATCGGCGTCATCAACATCTACGGGGCCCGGCCGCACGCCTTCGGGCCCGCGAACCGGCGCATCGGCGAGCTGGCGGCCGCCGCGGCGACCGGGGTGCTGCAGAGCGTCGGCGAGCGGGAGTCGCTGCGCACCCTCGCCGCGCACCTGGAGCGCGCGCTGACCTCCAGGGCCGTCATCGACCAGGCCAAGGGGGTGCTGATGGCCCGCCTGGGCGTGGACGCCGACGAGGCGTTCGCCCGGCTGGTGACCCTGAGCTCCCACCTCAACGTGAAGCTGCGCGACCTGGCGCGGCTGGTCGTCGAGGGCGACCGGGACGTGATCGCCCGGATCAGCGCTCGCTCGGGTCCATCACGATGACCGCGCCACCGCGCTCGCCGGTCCGCTGGAAGAAGGCGCTGACGGTGACCCGCACGTGGACCGGCCGGCCCCGCCGGTTGACGCCGTCGAGCTCGACGGTGTCGTGCGAGGGGCCCTGCTCGGCCACCTGACGGCGCAGCAGCGGGTGCAGCTGCGACACCGGCAGGCCGATGTCGAGGTTGAGCAGGTGCTGGCCCTTCACCTCGTCCTGGCGGATCCCCCAGAGGTCCTCGGCGGCGGCGTTCCAGGCCAGCACGCGCAGCGCCGGGTCGACCACGGCCACCCCGGCGCGGAAGCTGCCGAGGACGCCGGCCATGAACTCGTTGAGCGCGGTCACCTCGTCGGTGCTGCCCCGCAGCTCCTCGTTGGTCGCGTGGAGCTCGTCGTTCATCGACTGGAGCTCCTCGTTCATGGTCTCGAGCTCCTCGTTGGTCGACTGGAGCTCCTCGTTGGTGGTCTCGAGCTCCTCGACCGTGGACTGGAGCTCCTCGTTGGTGGTCTCGAGCTCCTCGTTGGTCGACTGCAGTTCCTCGTAGGCGGTCTCGAGCTGCCGGTTGGCGTACTCCAGCTCGGTCTGCAGCCTCCGGTACTGCGTCACGTCGACGAAGATGATCGTGGTGCCCAGCAGGGCGCCGCCCTCGCCGTACAGGGGGCGGACCTGGACGTCGAAGACGGTGACCTCCTGTCCCGGCCGCCGCCGCTCGACCCCGCGCAGCCAGACCGGCCGGCGCTCGGCCACCGCCTCGGCGATCGCGCCCCGCAGCTCGACCGGGCGGTAGGAGCTCTCGAGGTCCTGGAACGGGCGGCCGACGTCCCGGTCCTCGACGCCGAGCACGTGCTCGGCCTGGCGGTTGACCATCGCCACCCGCCCGTCGGCGTCGAGCGCGAGCTGGGCGGTCGGCGCCGAGAGCATGACCTCCTGCCGCAGCCGGGACAGGCTGCGCTCGTCGAACGGCGGCGCGTCGGCCGACTGTGCGGGGACCGCCGGCCGCTCCGGCGCCGGTCGCGTGCTCCGCTTGCGGAAGAACCGGCGGGTGAGGTCGACCGGGACGAAGAGCTGGTTGTGCGACAGCAGCATCTCCGCCTTGCCGAGGAACAGGACCCCCGACGGGTTGAGCGCGAAGTGCAGCCGGCCGAGGATCCGGCTCTGGGTCTCGGCGTTGAAGTACATGAGCGTGTTGCGGCACAGCAGCAGGTCGACGTGCGAGATCGGGGCGTCCTGCACCAGGTCGTTGCGTCCGAAGATCACCGAGCGGCGCAGGTCCTTGCGGAAGGTGTACCGGGCGCCGTCGGCCTGGAAGTACGCCTCGGCCTGCTCCGGGGTCAGCCCGACCAGCTCCCGCTCGGTGAACGACGCCTGCCGGGCCTGGGCCAGCGCCTCCTCGTCGACGTCCGTGGCGTAGATCTTCACCCGCTGCCGGAACTCGTCGGCCCCGAGGACGTCGGCGAGCAGGATCGCGAGGCTGTAGGCCTCCTGCCCGGACGCGCAGCCGGCGCTCCACACCCGGATCGTCGGCCCCGCCGCGGCCAGGACCTCGGGGAGGACGTCGTCGCGCAGGTGCTCCCAGGACGCGGCGTCGCGGAAGAAGCTCGTGACGTTGATCAGCACCGTGTTGAACAGCGGCGTGAACTCGTCGGGGTGGACCTCCAGGTAGTCCTGGTAGTCGCTCACCGACGAGATGCCCACGTCGGCCATCCGCCGGCGCACGCGGCGGACGAGGCTGGGCCGCTTGTAGCCGGTGAAGTCGAACCCGCGCTGCTCGCGCAGGTAGACCAGCAGGTCCTCGAAGTCGGGGTCGACGTCTCCCCCGCGGTCCGCGGGCGCCTCGTCGGCCGGCAGGTCGTCCCCGTCCTCGACGCCGTTCTCGACGTCGTCGGGCCCGGGCTGCTGGTGGGTCACCGGGTCACTGCTCCCCCGCCTGCTCGGGCACGGCGGTGCCCTCGAGCTCGCCGCCGCGCAGCAGGCGACGGATCAGCAGGGCGGCGGCGTGCGCCTCGTCGTGGCGCCGGGAGAACGTGTCCGCGGTGTGCGCGTGCCCGCGCCTGCGGGCCCGGTCCCTCATGCGCAGGCTCAGCGCCGCCCGCTCCTCGAGCCCGCGCAGTGCCATCCACAGCGCCCCCTCCAGGGCCTCCGACTGCTCGGCGGCCAACGCCTCCGGCGACCAGGCGTGGCCCACGCGGCACCGGTACCGCTCCAGGCCGCCCTCGGTGATCGTGAACAGGGCGCCGTTGCAGGACGGGCAGCCGAAGCCCGACGGGACGCCGGGCCGGTCGTCGTCGTTCAGCGCGGCGGCGTCGAACTCCGCCATCGCCGCCTCCTTGTCCATCAGCTCGGTCACGGCCGGGGGGTCCACCACGACCTCCTCGGTCACCAGGTCGAGGAGCAGGGGGCCCATCTTCGCCGCCGGGGCCACGTGGTCGACGGCGGCCTCCTCGATGGCGTGGGCGGGCATGCTCGGGTGGAGCGCGTCCTCGGGGTCCTGGGCCACGCACACGCCGCCGCGCTCGCGGACGGCGATCGTCCCCGCCGTCCCGTCGTCGAGCGCCCCGGACAGGACGACCGCCACCACGCGCGGGCCGGCGGCCCGGGCCGCGGAGCGGAACAGCGCGTCCACGGCCGGACGGTGGCCGTTCTCCCGCGGTCCGCGCGAGAGCATGAGGCGGTCCTCCACGACCAGCAGGTGGTGGTCGGGAACGGCGACCGTGACCACGCCCGACCGCAGCGGGGCTCCGTCGACCGCCCGGTGGACCGGCAGCGGGCAGACCCGGCCGAGGATCTCCGGCAGCGCACTGCGTCCGGTCGACGGGATGTGCAGCACCACCAGCACCGCCGCCGGGAAGTCCACCGGCAGGGTGCCGAGCAGGGTGCGCAGCGCCTCGACGCCACCCGCCGAGGCGCCGACCAGCACGAGATCACGTCGCGCCACGACCGGACTCCGTCTCCGCACCGGACCCCTCGCGAGGTCCTGCGAGCACCGTAGTGCCCCCGTCGGCTGCCGCCCCGCTCAGTGGCTGCGCCACGGCTCGGGGCCACGGACGTCGCCGGTCCGCTGGGCCGCCCGCGCCTGCTTCCGGACGTCGCGGGCATCGGCGCGGGTACGGGCGCACCGCTGGAACAGCACCGTCAGCCTGCTCGTCTGGGCACGGGTCCGCAGCACCGCGGTGGCGGTCCGGCCCAGCCCGGGATCGCCCCCGGCGAGCAGGGCGTCCAGGACGGGGGCGTCCACCGGCACGGTGTCCTCGGGCCACATCCGCAGACCGACGTCGCGGAGGGCCTCGTCGGCGACCACCGCGAGGTACCGGTCCTCCTGCTCCGGCCACACGGCCCCGGCGAGACGGGCGTCGAACTCGAACCGCGACCGGTCGCCACCCATCGCCAGGTACCGGCACCAGAGCTCACCGGCGCTCAGGCCGCTGAGCCGGCAGGCCAGCGACAGGTCATCGGGTGCCACCATGCCGCTCCGATCCCCCCTACGGGCAGTTCCCGAGCCCCTCCAGACTAGGTCCGGCGGCGCGGCTGAGCACCTCCGTGCATGCGCCCCCTCCGGCTGGGTACCGCGGCTCGGACGGAGCTGGAACAGACGGGTCCGCCGGCGTGCACCCGCGTGCGCGCGGACCGACCCGCGCCCCAGCGGAGCCCGACACGGAGGACGGGGCGCATGGGTGTGAGCGTGTGGGCGCGCCGGCCCCCGCCACGAACGACCCCCGACGGCGGGGCGGCGTGGCAGCAGCAGCCGGCCGACCTCGCCGCCCTCGCGGCGTTGCGGCGCGGACTGCGCGCGGTCCTGCGCAGCGGCGGGCTGCCCCGCGGCGCCGACGACGGTGAGCGGCTGCTGCTGGTCGTCGAGGAGCTGGCCTCCAACGCCCTGCGGCACGGCTGCCCCCCGGTGCACGTGGCCGTCACCGCCGCTCCCCTCGGCTGGCTGGTGGCCGTCGACGACGCCGCCACCGGCCGGTCGCCGGTGCCGGCGCTCGACCGCGATCCGGGACACGGCGGCATGGGCCTGTCCGTGGTCGCCCACCTCTGCGGGTCGCACGGCTGGGACGTCGGGGGGGACCACAAGACCGTGTGGGCCCGGGTGCCCTACCTCGAGTTGCTGCCCGAGGAGAGGATCCGCACGGCCACCGACCGTGCCGTCGCCCTGGCCGCCTGCCTGGTCGAGACCACGGTCCTCACGGGCCGGACCCTCGAGGCGCTGGCGGTCCGGGCGGAGGCGGCCGGCCGCACCGACGCGGCCAGGAGGTACCGCACCCGTGCGGCGCGTGCGCGGGAGGAGGCGCAGCGGGCCCGAGCGGTGGTCGAGGCGGCCGCGGGAGCACCCGGGCAGCACGCCGGCTGACCGCCGTCCCATCCGCCGCGTCCCGGCCACGAGACCCCGGCGAGCGCCGGCACCGTGCGGGACCTGCTGGCCCCGCGGACACGGCGCCGACACGCGCGACACCCCGCACCGGCCCTTGTCGACGGCCTCCGCCGGGGGAACCCTGACTGCATGGAGGGTCCCGAGGAGCGGCCCGCCCCTGGGCAGGCGCCCGGTGGCGACGCGCCCGGTTCCGCCCGGGACGCCTCCGAGCGCCTCCGGCGGGACGTGCGAGAGCTCCAGGAGCGGCTGCGCCGAGGCGCTCAGGCGGTCGCCGCCACCGAGGGGCGCATCGCCGCCACGCTCCTCGAGATGGCCGATCGGGCACTGCGGGAGACCCGGCTCGAGGACGCGCAGCGACTGTTGCGCCAGGCCGCGGCGGCGTTCCGGGGTGCGGAGCACGAGCGGCTGCGGGCGGAACGCTGGCCGGCGGCCACCGCCCCCGACGCGGAACCGGCGGGTGCCCCGCGCCGGCCGCCCGCCGGCGACCGGGTGCGGGAGGACGAGGCCCGGGACCGCGACCGGGCTGCCCGTGATCGGGACGACGCGGCCGAGCGCCGGGAGCGGGACGCTCGCCGGCGCGACGAGGAGGCCACCGGACGCGACCACCGCGCCGACCTGCGCGGCGAGGAGGCCGACCGCAGGGAGGTCGCCGCCGCCGAGGGCCGTGCCGGACGAGCGAGCCGCGCGGCACCTCCCGGGGCAGGTGGTGAACAGCGGGCCGTCGACGCCGAGGTCGAGGCGAGCCACCGGGCGTGGGCGGAGGACGACCGAGCGCAGGCCGCGGCCGACCGGGCGGCCGACGCAGCCGACCGCCGTGCCGCGGAGGACGATCGTGCGGCAGCGGCCCGGGACCGCGCGGCCGCCCGGGCCGACCGCCGCCGCGCCGCCGGCGACCGCGCCGCCGCCCGGGCCGACCGCGACGGGTCCCCGACGCCGGACCGGTAGACCGGTCGTAGCCGCGCCACGCCGAGGACGCGCGCCGCTGTGTCAGGGACCTGACACAGGAGTACCGTCGATCGGGTGGGAACGCCGACCGCTCCCGACCGGCGCCAGGGCTTCTCCGTCGTCGTCCTGGCCGCCAGTCTCGGCGGTCCGCGGGCGCTGCGCACCGTCGTGTCGGGGTTGCCGGCCGACTTCCCCGTACCGGTCCTGGTGGTGCAGCACCGCGGTCCCGGGCACCCGGACCTGCTGACCGACCTGCTGCGCGCCTGTGCGGACCTCCCGGTGCGGACCGCCACACCGGGTCCGCTGGTCCCCGGGGTGACGGTCCTGCCGGCGGGGACCACCGCCGACCTGGCCGCGGACGGGCTGCTGACGCTGCGGTCCCACCCGACGGCGACGGCTGCGGACGCGCTCCTCCTCGGTGCGGCCGCCGCGTTCGGCCCGCGCGTGCTGGCCGTGGTGCTGACCGGCCGGTTGTCCGACGGGGCCGCAGGCGTCCGCGCGGTGCGGCGGGTGGGCGGGCGGGTGCTGGTCCAGGACCCCGAGGACGCCGAGGCGCCGGGCATGCCCAGCGCGGCACTGGCCACCGGCTGCGTCGAGCACGCCCTGCCGCTGCCGCTCGTCGCCCCCGCGCTGGTGGCGTACACGATGGCACCGGGCGCGGCGGAGTTGCTCGCCGTCCCCGTACCGCCGTGGGCCCGGCTGCCCCCCCCGCTCGTACCGGCCTGACCCCGGTCCTCCGGGAGTAGCCTGGCCGTCCCGGAGACGACGGGAACACCGCCCGACGAATCGGGAGGCGGCCCGTGCCGACCGACAGCACCGCACCGGATCCGCGGCGCAACGTCCTGCTCGGCCTCCTGCCCGCGGACGAGTTCCGCAGGCTGGAGCCGCTCCTCGAGGTCGTCCCGCTCGACGTCCGCGACGAGGTGTACGAGGCCGGGAAGTTCATCGAGCACGTCTGGTTCCCCCTCGACGCCGTCCTGTCGGTGGTCGCCATCGTCGAGGGCGAGGCGGCCGTCGAGGTCGCCACGGTCGGCTTCGAGGGGATGTCGGGCCTGCCGGTGTTCCTGGGGACCGCCGAGAGCCCACACGACTGCTTCTGCCAGGTCGCCGGCACCGCCGCGCGCCTGGCGACCGGCGACCTGCGCCGGTTCCTCACCTCCGACGGCGCGCTGCACGACCTGCTGCACCGCTACACGCAGGCGACGATGGTGCAGCTGGCCCAGAACGTCGCCTGCAACCGCCTGCACACCACCGAGGAGCGCTGCGCCCGGTGGCTGCTGCAGACCCGCGACCGGGTGGGTGCCGACGAGTTCAGCCTCACCCAGGAGTTCCTGGCCCAGATGCTGGGCGTGCGCCGCGGCACGGTGTCCCTCACCGCCGGGGTGCTGCAGCAGGCCGGGGTCATCCGCTACACCCGCGGGCGGATCACCGTCGTCGACGTCGACGCCCTGCACGACGCGGCGTGCGACTGCTACGACGTCATCCAGGCCGAGTACCGGCGCCTCACCGCGGCTCCCGGGCTCTGACCGCCGCCGCGGCACCGGCCCCACCCGCGTCGACCCGTGGTCGGTCGGGAGCCGGCGGGACCGATGAGATCGGCTGCGTCCGCCGGTCGGAGCTCCCGGACCCAGCCGTGGACCGGGAGGACGCATGCGGAAGATCGTCGTGCAGATGATGCTGTCGCTGGACGGCTACTCCGAGGGGCCGGACTCCGACCTGAGCTGGCACCGCGTCGACGAGGACCTGCACGCGCACTTCAACGAGCACCTCGCGACCATGAGCGCCTTCCTCGAGGGCCGGGTCACCTACGAGCTGATGGAGGCGTTCTGGCCGACCGCCGACCAGGACCCGGACAACCCGCCGACCATGCGGGAGTTCGCCGGCATCTGGCGAGCGGTGCCGAAGATCGTCTTCTCCCGCACGCTGCAGGAGGTCGGCCCCAACGCCTCACTGCGGTCAGCGGTGGACCCCGAGGAGATCCGCGCACTCAAGCAGCAGCCCGGCGGGGACATGACGCTCGGCGGGGTCGACCTGGTCGAGACCTTCCGCCGGCTGGACCTCGTCGACGAGTACCGGCTCTACGTCAACCCGGTCGTCGTCGGCCGCGGCCGGCGGCTGTTCGAGACCGCTGACCACCCGACCGACCTGGAGCTGGTGGAGACCCGGCCCTTCGGCAACGGTGTCGTCCTGCTGCGCTACGCGGTCCGACGCGCGTAGGTGTCCCCGGCCACCCCGGTCGGTGTCCCCGGGTGCCACCGACGAGCGGCCGGGGCTGCCGCTCACGGGAGGGCGCCGACCCGCGAGCTGCGCACGACGTCGAGGCTCAGCGCCGCGCCGGCGCCCGCCACGAGACCGGCGAGCAGGAACGGGACGAGGAAACCACCCGTCGTCTCGGCGAGCCAGCCACCGAGCGGCGGGCCGGCGAGCTGCGCCAGGCCGAAGGCCAGGGTGCAGCGGCCGAAGGCGCCCGCGAACTCCCGCGGGGTCAGGGAGTCCGACAGGCGGGCGGCGATGACGGCCGGCAGCCCGGACATCGTCAGCCCGAACAGCAGCGCCGACGCCGAGGCGAGGGGTTCCGCGCCCAGGGGCACGAGCAGGATCGCCGCGGCCATGAGGAGGTAGCCGCCGACCAGCGTGGGACCGCGCCCCCACCGGTCCGACAGCGGCCCCAGGACGACCCCGCCGGCGACCAGCCCGACGCCGACGAGGGTGTACACCGCCGAGGCGTGGCCGGGCGAGAAGCCGGCGTCGTCCTCCAGCGCGGTGACCAGGTAGCTGGTGTAGACGGAGTAGGCCAGGCCGTAGGCGGCGTACCCGCCGGTCAGGCCGATCCACCCGGGGACCCGCCGCAGCGCGCCGGCACGGACGGGGACGTCGTCGTCACGGTGCCGGGCCGGGCGGAGCAGCAGCAGGCACAGCACGAGGGCGAGGACGGCGATCGCCGTCTCCACCAGGTACACCGTGCGCCAGGAGGCGTCCCCGCCGGCGGCCTGCAGGGACCAGGTGAGGGCGCTGGCGAGGACGATGCCGCCGCCGATGCCCGAGCCGGCGACGCCGATCGCCGCCCCGCGGCGGGCGGGCCGGACGACGGAGCCGGCCAGGCCGGGCGCCGGCACCCAGATGAAGGCGCCGCCCACGCCGGTCAGCGTGAGCCCGGCCGCCAGGGTCCCGGCGCCCTCGGCCCGGGTGAGCAGCGCCAACCCCAGCGCGCTGCAGGCCAGCCCGGCCTTGATGAGCGCCGCCGGCCGCGCGCGGCGCGACAGCGCGCTGACCGCCACGGTGCCGAGCAGGTAGGCGGTGACGTTGGCCGTGGCGACCAGCCCGGCGAGCGCGTAGGACCCGAGCAGGTCGCGGTTGATCGCCGGCAGGAGCAGGGCGTAGGAGAACCGGCCGAAGGCCTGCGCGACGGCGGAGGCGAGCGCCACGAGCAGGACGAGCCCCAGCGGACGCACCGGCACGCCGCCACCTCCGCACCGCCGACGGACGACGCCCCAGCGGCGCCGCGCCGAGTCCACCACGCGCGACGTGGGGGACGTCGACCGCTCCCTCGCCGGGCGGAGGCGCCTCGGGCGGAAGGCTGCGGCCTCGCGCAGCCGAGGCTGTCCCCGGCCCGCCGCCGGCGGGAGGATCACGACCGTTGCCCCGGCCTCCGCCGGGCTGCACAGCCAGCGCGCGTCACGTGGGAGGGACGGCCAGTGGCGGTCTGGGACGTCACACGCCTGCCGGAGCGGGACCAGTTCGACTACTGGCACGAGGTCATCTGCCGGGCGTTCGTCCCGCTGACCCCGCGCCGCGAGACGAGCGGTCCGGGGTTCGCCGCGAAGGTCGAGACCCGGCCACTGGTCGAGGTCAACCGGGCGCGGATCTTCTCCCAGCCGCAGGCCACCGACCACGGCCCGCGCGAGGTCGCGGCCACCGAGGGTGAGTTCTACTTCGTGAACCTCCAGCTCGCCGGGCGGTGCCACACCCGCCAGGGCGGCGAGGAGTCGGTCGTCGAGCCCGGGCAGTTCGTCGTCGTGGACACCACCGAGCCGTACCACTTCGACTTCGACACCGAGTGGCAGATGCTCTCCTTCCGGATCCCGCACCAGCAGCTGCGGTCACGGCTGGCCGGCCGGCGGCCGCGGACGGGGGTGGGCCTGGACGGCACGGGCGCCGGCGGGGCGGTCACCGCCCTCATGACGGCGCTCTGGCAGGTGGGCGAGGCCGGCGATCGGACCGCCCTGCGGGACCTGGAGCAGGCCCTGGCGTCGGCGGTCGCCGCGGCGACGGCAGCTCCCGCGGTGCGCGCCGGCGCCATCGACCGCACCGCCCTGCGGGCCGCCGTGGTGCAGCACGTGCGGGACCACCTGACCGACCGCTCCCTGTCGGTGACCACCGTCTGCCGGCGCTTCGCCATCTCCCCCCGGACCCTGCACAACGTCTTCGCCGGATCCGGGGAGTCCTTCGCCGCCACGGTGCGCGCCCACCGCCTCGACCGCTGCGCCGACCTGCTCGCCGATCCGCAGGTCTCCCGGACGGTGATCGACATCGCCGCGGCGCACGGCTTCGACGACCCCACCTCGTTCAGCCGCGCCTTCCGCCGCCGCTTCGGCGCCAGTCCCCGGGACGTGCGCCGGTCGGCCACGACCGGCCCGCGGACGGCGCACGCCACCAGGCGCTGAACGGCCGGTCGGGAGGCGGGCCGACGGCGTCCCGGCCACGGCCGACGGGGTGCACGAACTGCACGGGATCGGTGCACCCGGAGCCAGGACGGCCCGGGCGAGCGGGGCGACCCTGGCCGGTGCCCCGGGCACCGCCGGGTCCGCCAGCGAGGAGCACCGCGATGACCGTGTCGTTCACCCTCACGCCCGAGCAGGAGCAGCTCAAGGCGGTCGCCCGCCGGTTCGCCGAGGAGCACCTGCGCGACCTCGCCGCCGCCGTGCGGGCGGAGCCGGATCCGCTCACCCGGGCCATGCTCGCCCGACCGGTCTTCGAGAAGGCGGTCACCGCCGGCTTCCTCAAGGGCCTGGTCCCGGTGCCGTTCGGAGGTGCGGCCTCCAGCGGGGTGGACGCGGCGATCTTCATCGAGGAGTGGGCCACCCACAGCCCGGACTTCGTCATCTCGATGGCCGGCCCGCTGATCGCCCTGGCACCGGTGTACGAGGCGGGGACCCCGGAGCAGATCGAGCGGTTCGTCGCACCCTTCCTCGTCGACCACGGTGCGCCCGTCGCCGCGATGGCCTACAGCGAGCCGGGAGGGAGTGCGAACTTCGACGCTCCCGCACCCGCCGAGGGCACCCGCACCACCGCCGTGCTCGACGGCGACGAGTGGGTGGTCAACGGGCGCAAGGCATGGGCGTCGCACCTGTCCGGGTGGGACGGCGACGGCCCCGACGTCATGACCATCGTCTGCCGCACCCCGGGCGGCATCTCCCTCGTCGTCGCCGAGCGGGCCCAGCTGGCCGGCCGGATCGAGGTGGAGGAGCACTACGACCTGGTGGGCCTGCGCGGCTGCCTGACCTCCCGGATCAGGCTGCACGACGTGCGGGTCCCGCGCGGCAACCTGATCGGCGCCGAGGGGCAGGGGGTCGCACTGACCCGGAGCGCGTTCCTCGGCAGTGGCGCCTCGATCGGCACGTTCGCGGTCGCGGCCATGCGCGCGGCCTTCGACGTCGCCCATCGCTTCGCCCTCACCGAGAAGCGGGGCGGAGCGGTCCCGATCATCGAGCACCAGGCCGTCGCCGACGTGCTCGCCGACGCCAAGGGCCGGATCGAGGCGGTGCGCCTGCTGAGCTGGCGGGCGCTGGACGCCGTGATGTCGCAGCACCCCTCCGCGCTGGAGCTGGCACTGCACGCCAAGGTCCTCGGTTCCGAGACCGGCGTCGCGGTCGTCAACGACCTGGTCAAGATCGTCGGCGTCTCGGCGTACGACCGCA
Organism: Geodermatophilus sp. SYSU D00700; assembly: GCF_054050255.1. Lineage (NCBI taxonomy): Bacteria > Bacillati > Actinomycetota > Actinomycetes > Geodermatophilales > Geodermatophilaceae > Geodermatophilus > Geodermatophilus sp. SYSU D00700. The sequence goes on from NZ_JBJGZA010000005.1 coordinate 112,271, forward strand.
GCTTCCCGCTCATGGACCTCCTCGCCGACGCGCTGGCCTACCCGATCATCGAGGGCAGCAACACCGGGGTCCGGCGTCGCCAACTGCACGACCTCCTCCGCCGGCCCGACTACGACCCGCTGGCGGCGTCCGGCATGGCGTGAGGCCGCCCCACGGTGGTCGAGATGGTGGCCGGCCCGGACCGCCGGTGGCCGCCGGTGCCGGGGACGGGCTACCGTGACGGACGGGTCGAAACACCCGGCCCGATTCGTGCGCGCTCAGCCGTCGTGAGCCCGGCGATCGGGGCCGGCTGCCGTGGCGCGCATCCGAGTCCAGGACGTGCCGTGACGACGACCTCCCTCTCCTCACCGGAACCGGCCGTGGCCGGGCTGCTGGTGACCCTCGACCTCCCGACCCGGCGGGTCGTGCTGACCGGTGAGCTGGACCGGGCGACCTGCGGGCACCTGACCGCGGCGTGTCCGGCGCTGGCCGCCGCCGCCGCGCCGGCCTGGGTCGTGGACGTGACCGGGCTGACCTTCTGCGACGCCTCCGGGCTGCGGGCCCTGGCCGACGTCCGGCGTGCCGCCGCGGACGCCGGTGCCACGGTGGTCGTGGTCGGTGCGCGTCCGTTCGTGCGAGGGCTGCTGAGGCTGGCCGGGCTGGGCGACGTGCTGGCGCCGGTCGCGCGGACCGCCCCGGCGCCGGCCGACCGCCGGACGGGCCGGGCCCCCGCTGCGCGTGGGGCAGCTCCGGAGGGGTCCGCGGCCCGCCCGGCGCGTCCTCCCCGCACCGGAGCGCTCCCAGGAGGGCGGCATGCCTCCGGTCGGGCCTGACGCGGTCACGGGGCCGGACGGGCCGAGGGGCTCGGAGGGTCCGGAGCGGCTGGCGGCCACGCTGGTGCAGATGGCCGGCCTGGTGCTGTCGCAGGAGACGGTCCGGTCGGCGGTGGAGCTGGTCACCGCGCTGGCGTCGGCGACCGCGCCGGGCACCGACGGGGCGGCGGTCACCGTCGTCGACGAGCACGGCACCCGCACGATGGCCGCGACGAGCGAGCTGGCCACGCAGGCCGACGCCCTGCAGTACTCCCTCGACGAGGGCCCGTGCCTGACCGCCTGGCGCACCGGGCAGCTCGTGCGCATCGACGACGTCGCCGGCGACCGGCGCTGGCCGGCGTGGAGCGAGCAGGCCACCCGGCTGGGCGTCCGGTCGGCGTTGAGCGCCCCGCTGGTCACCGACGGGACGTCGATCGGCGCGATCAAGCTGTACGGGCTGCAGCCGGGCCGGTTCGACGAGCACGACGAACAGGTGATGACGCTGTTCGCCCGGCAGGCGGCCATCCTGCTGGCCGCCACCCGGGACCTGTCCGGCGCCCGGGAGCTCGGCCGCCGGCTGACCGACGCCCTGGCCGGCCGGGACGTGGTCAGCCAGGCCATCGGCGTGCTGCTGGCCCGCGGCGCGCCGGACCGGGAGGTCGCCTTCGCCCGGCTGGCCGCCGCCGCCGACGGCACCGGCCGTCCGGTGCACGACATCGCCCGGGACCTCCTCGCCGCGCTCCCCCGCGGCGTCGGCGAACCGCCGACGTCCTGAGTCGACGGGCGGCCGAGGTGACGGACCAGGACCGGCACGAGCGGGTGGAGGCCGCGCGGCTGCGCGCGGAGATGACCGTCCGCGAGTTGTGGCTGCGCTACATCGCCCTCGGCGGCAACGGCGACCTGTTCGACCTCGACGCCTACCTCAACGGGCTCCTGCCGCTGGCCGACTTCGACCAGAACGTGCTCGCCGTCGCCGTCAACGAGCGGCTCGAGGAGGTGTACCGCGCGGCGCGGGTCCCGCTGGTCACCCCACTCCCCGACGCGCCCCGCGCTCCCGCGCCGGCCGCGGATCTCCGCGCCGCCATCGCCAGGCTGCTGGACCTCGACGGCGCGAGCGGGACCACGCGGCCGCAGGCGGAGGAGGCGCCACCCACCTCACCGCGGCCGGCAACCCGTCACGGGGAGGACAGCGCCACCGCCTGAGACCCGGCGCGCCCGCCACGGTGCGCGTAGCGTGGCGCCCAGCGGCGACGCGGACGTGCGTCGACAGTGCGCCCAACAGCGACGCATCCGCGAGGCGGACCCTCGATCGGGGTCCCGCGGCCGAGGTCACCCCCCGGTAAGTCAGACCGGAGGCCGTGGCGTGGCGAGCAGCCAGGACCCGCGACGTCCGTCGCGAGAGGGATCCCCGTGACCACCGACGCTGCGCCCCCGTTGACCGTCATCGCCTGGCGGATGGGGCGCCTGCCCGTGACCGCCCTGTGGTGGGACTACGTCAGCTGCGGCGGCAACCGTTCCCGCGCCGAGCTGGCCGACTACCTCAGCGGTGCGGGGCGCTGGTCGGACTCCGAGCACAACGTCCTGGCCCAGGCGTTGAACGAGGCCCTGTGGGACGTCGGCTGCCCGTCCCTGGCCGCGCTCCGGTAGGCCCGCTCGGGCCGCGACGGGTCGGCTGCGCGTCCCGGCCGAGTCCCGGACGCGGCCTCAGCGGCCGAGGGCGCCGGTCCGAGTGAGCTCCTCGGCGACCACGTGCAGCTTCTGGTTCGTGTCCTGACTCGTCTTCGCCAGCAGGGCGAACGCCACCTCGGCGGTGATCTTGTACCGCTCCATCAGGATGCCCTTGGCCTGGCCGATCAGGTCCCGGCTCCCCAGGGCCGTGGCGATGTGGTCGAGGTCCTGGGCGTCGGCGACCGCGATGGCGGCGTGGGCAGCGAAGAGCAGGCCGATGCGCTCGGACTCGTCGGTGAAGGCCGCCGGCCGGCGAGCCAGCAGGTTCAGCGCCCCGAGGTCGTTCTCGTGCACGAACAGCTGGAAGCACAGCATGCTGCGCACGCCCAGCTGCGCCACGGCCCTCCGGGTCAGCTCCGGCCAGCGAGGGTCGGTGGCCAGGTCGTCGACGCGCACGGTCCGCTGCTCGTACATGGCGTCCAGGCACGGACCCTGGTGTGTCTCCTGCTGCAGGTCGTCGAGGCGTCGCGCGAGCTCACCGGTGACCGCGGCCGACACCACCCGCCGCCGGGACTGCACCAGGCTGACGCTGGCCTCGTCGGCCCCCGGGATCGTCCCCCGCACGGCGGCGACGATGACCTGCATCACCGAGCTGGCGTCGGTGTGGCGCTGCATCTCCCGCGCGAGGTCGGCCAGCACCTGGGAGAGGTCCGCCCGCACGGCCTCCCCGGTGGCCTGCGAGGACGGCCGCCCACGGTGGTTCCGTCCGGCGGTCTCGGGTGTCTCGGGACGCTGCGTTCCCGGCCCCTGCCCGGGACGGGGACTGTTCTCATCCACCCCCGAACTGTGGCACGTGCGGCGGCCGACCGGAACGGACTCGCGCGAACACCCACGTCCGGTCGTCCGCACGCGGAGGACGTCGCCGGCGCCGCCCGCTGCGGGCTGTCTCAGGGGCGGCTGACGCCGTCGACGATGTCCTGGGCGATGTCGCGGACCTTGCGGTTGGACCGCTGCGAGGCGGCCGCGAGCAGGTGGAAGGCCGCTGCCGCGTCGCAGCGGCGCTGGCCCATCAGGATGCCCTTTGCCTGTTCGATCACCGCCCGCGTCTGCATGGCCCGGTCCAGGTTCTCGGCGAGGTCCCGGGTGCTCTCGTAGAGGTGCATGTTGTGCACCGCCACGGCGACGTAGGAGGCGAAGGCCCGGGCGACGTCCCTGGCCTCGTCGTCGAAGGCGTCGGCCTCGACCGCGTAGAGGTTCAGCGCACCGTGCACGGCTTCCCGTACCGGTACCGGGACGGACAGGGAGCTCAGCGAGCCGCGCTCGACGCACACCCGGGCGTAGTCGGGCCAGCGCGTCTCCTCGCGGGCGTCGGTGATCTCCCGGATCTCCTCACCGACCGCCGCCTCCAGGCAGGGGCCGTAGCCGCGACCGTACTGGGACTCGTCGAGGTCGATCGCCAGCTTGCCGGTGTAGGCCGCGGTGGTGGCCCGGTCGTTGACCACCAGGCTGATCGAGGCCTCCTCGACGCCGGGTGTCACGCGCTTGGCGAGGTCGGCGACCTTCCGCAGCATCCCGTCCAGGGAGCTGTCGTCGAAGGACATCCGGCCGAGTTCGGCGAAGGCGTCGTGGACGTCCCCGGGTCCGGGCGGCGGCTGGTCGTGGTCGGTGCTCATCGCGGTCCGCTCCGTCGGGCCCGGCTGGTCGACGAGGGGTCGCGACCCCGGGACGGGCCGCCCTGGCGGGTGGCCCGTGATCCGCCAGGCCGGCTGCACGACCCGTCCGGAGCCGCCGGCGCGGCTCCGTCAGCAACGTACCCGGCCGCCGTGTCGTCGTGCCTGGACTCCCGGCCCGCGTCAGCGGGCGGGGTCGACCACGGTCATGCCGGCGACCGCCGCCCGGTCGAACACGGGCAGCAGGGCGGCGGCCTCCTCCAGGCCGATGGTGCGTTCGACCAGCCGCTGCGGCTGCAGCGAACCGCGCTCCACGAGCGCCATCATCGGCGGGTAGTCGGCCGCGGCCATCCCGTGGCTGCCCAGCAGGTCCAGTTCCCAGCCGATCGCCCGCGCCATCGGGACCCGCGGGTGACCGTCGACCGGCGGCAGCAGCCCGACCTGCACGTGCCGCCCCTGCCGGCGCAGGCTCAGGATCGAGTCCGCGCAGGTCTGCTCGCTCCCCACGGCGTCGACGGCGACGTGGCTGCCGCCGCGGGTCAGGTCCACGACGGCCGCCGGGACGTCGCGACCGTCGGCGTGCACGGTGTGCTCCGCGCCGAGATCGGCGGCCACGGCGAGGGCCTCGGGGTTGCGGTCCACCGCCACCACCCGGGCCCCCAGCGAGCGGGCGATCGCCACAGCGCTCAGGCCGACGCCACCCGCGCCCACCACGGTGACCCACTCCCCCTCGCCGACCCGCCCGCGACCGACCAGGGCGCGGTAGGCCGTGGCGAACCGGCACCCCAGCGCGGCCGCGGCGACGGGGTCGACCCCGTCCGGGATGCGCACCAGGTTGGTGTCGGCCGCGTGCAGGGCGACGTACTCGGCGAAGGACCCCCAGTGGGTGAAGCCCGGCTGCTGCTGGTCCGGGCAGACCTGGGCCTCCCCGGCCCGGCACCACTCGCAGCGTCCGCAGCCGCAGACGAACGGGACGGTCACCCGGTCACCGGGGCGCCAGCGGGTGACGCCGGCACCGACCTCGACCACCACCCCGGCGAGCTCGTGCCCCGGCACGTGCGGGAACACGACCTCGTCGTGTCCGGCCCAGGCGTGCCAGTCGCTGCGGCACACGCCCGTGGCCGTCACCCGCAGCACCACCCCGCCGGGCGGGGCGGTGGGCTCGGGCACCTCCCGCACCTGGGGCCGGGCCCGGACCGAGTCGACGACGACGGCGCGCACCGGCACATGCTGTCAGGCGTCCGCGCCGGGACCCGGTGAGCCGCCGGGGTGGAGCGACCCGCCTCACGCGACGAGCAGCCCGATGGCCACGAAGTGGCAGGTGGCGGCGGCGCAGACGAAGGCGTGGAAGACCTCGTGGTAGCCGAACACCGTCGGGAACGGGTCGGGTCGGCGGCGGTGGTAGGCGACGGCTCCTGCGATGTAGAGCAGCCCGCCGACGACGACGAGCACCGCGGCGGCGACACCGCCGTCGGTCCACAGGGCGGGCAGGGCGAGCGCGTTGACCACTCCCAGCCCGATGAACGCCCCGCCGACGAGCCACTCGGGTGCGTCCATGTGGGCCAGGCGGACCCCGATCCCCACCGCGGTGAGCGACCACAGCAGGACCAGGAGCACCAGGCCGTGGCTGCCGCCAGCGGCGAGCAGCAGCACGGGAGTGGCCGTACCGGCGATCAGCAGGAAGATCATCACGTGGTCGGCCCGCTGCAGGACGCGGCCGGCGACCGGACCCCAGACACCCCGGTGGTAGAGGGCGCTGACGCCGAACAGGCCGCTGAGGCAGCCGGTGTAGACCGCGACACCGACCACCTGCCTGGTCCCCTGGGCGGCGACCTGGAGCAGCGTCCCCGCGACCAGCGATGCGAGGAACCACAGCAGGTGCAGCCAGCCGCGCAGCAGGGGTCGGACGTACTGCACGCCGCGCCGGGCGTCGTAGTGCCACGTCACGCCCGCGCTCAGCTGCCCGTCCGTCCGGCTCACCTCCCCGGTCATCGGACCACTCGGCGGTCGTCCCGCCGGACCGGGCGCCCGGTGCCCGCGCCGGGCCTCCGCGACGTCGACGGCGGTCGGCCGCTCGGAGTGCGACGACTGGGCGGTCCCTCCCGCCGCCGGCACACGTCCGCGCCGGGGTGCACGGGCCGGGGACCTCGACCGGCGGACACCGACGACCACTCGGTCACCGGGACCGCCAGGTGGCCCCCATCCGGCACGCAGGTGTCCCGGGTGATCCGCTCGCCGGCCATGTCGCTCCCGGCCGGGATGTGCATCCCGGCGACGCGGGGTGGCCATCGCCACTGGTCTCGTGCCAGGCGGACCCCTCTGTGCGCAGCCGTCCTACCCGCTCGGGAGACCTGTGAATCCCGCCACCGCCTGCTGCCGCTCAGCGCCTGACGGTTCCTCGGCAGGCGCCGTAGCGACCCTTCGCTGGGAAGCCGGGTCAGGGACGTGTCCCTGAACGGCCCACTCCGGAACAGCTCCCGGGGGTTGCTCGGTGCAGGACCATCCCCACGTGGACGAGGTCACAGCACCGGACCTGCGTGGACTCAAGCCTGATGACGCGAGGCTCGTCTGTTACGAGCGAGACCTCGCGTTGAACATCGTCGTCGATGACTCGGTCGAGGTGTGTGGGATCGACTCGTCGCGCGCACGCATCACCGAGCAGGAGCCGACCCCTGGCAGCCGCACCGGTTCCAACGGTGTCGTCGCCTGGCTCGGCATCGTGGACGACGGCCCTGAGGTGGGGGTCCGAGAGCCTCGACGGCCGCCCCCGTCGCTGCACTCGCCGGGAGCGGCCCGCGACGATGGCCCAGCGCCCGGCAGCGCCAGCGGCGACTGGTAGTCCCTGGCCGCACGCGTTCTTGAAGCCGCCCCCGCGGTGAGTCTGGCCGCTGTCCCCGAGCGGCCCGCTCACGGCGGCGGCTCGGAGGGGCCCCACACCGACCCGTCCCAGCGGAACGTCCGACCGCCGGGACCTTCCCACAGGTCGCCGATCTCAGGTGGGTCCCGGTCCGGCACGATCGGGATCACCACGCCCTCGTCCTCGGCAGGGTCGAGCACGTGCAGGTCCTCCCCCGGGGTGTAGGTCCGGCGGCCGTGGCGCAGGTCGTCCACCAGGCCGGCCAGCCGGTCCCAGGCACCGTCGGTCACCAGGTCGTTGATCTCGCACCGGATGCACATCAGGGCTCCTCGGCTGTGCCTGCGCCCCAGTAGAAGGGGCCGCTGCCCGCCCTGACCGTGACGTCCCAGCCCAGGTCTCGGAGGCGTGCCTCGAGATCCGCGGGCTGGTGGGGGACCTTCACGGCGCGGTACGCGGTCCCGTCCCTGAGACGACGTTCGATGACGGAGGACTCCTCGCCGTGGACGAGCTCCGCGGGCGTTCGGGCGTTGTCGTCGACGAAGAACACACGCCCGCCGGGCCTCAGACAGTCGCGGACCATCACCCAGAACTGCTCGAACCGGTGCAGTGGAACGTGGGAGAGCCAGAAGCCGAAGAAGACGACGTCGAACTCGTGCTGAGGCCTCCACGCGAAGAGGTCCGCCTGCACGAAGCGGACCCGCGCCGCGCCGACGCGGGCCCGGGCGCGGGCCAGCATCTCCGGAGAGGCGTCCACGGCCGTGACGGTCCCAGCGGTACGGAGCAGCTGCTCGGTCCAGACACCGGGGCCGCAGGCGAGCTCCAGGACGTCACCGGCCGGGCCGAACCGTTCCAGTGCCTCGGCCAGCTCGCGCGCAGCGTCCTCGTCCACGGCGTACTCGTCCACCGCCGCGCTGTAGTAGGCGGCCTGCTCTGCCAGCAGGTCGTCATCACCGTCCAACCGCTCAGTCTCGTGCAACCACCCTCCCGGCACCCTCGAGCGTGGGGACCGGACACCTGAGCTCGGTGGACGAGCGCGTGACGGCCCGGTCGGCGAGCACCGGGACGACGGGCAATCCGCCCCTCGAGGGTGTCCTCGAGACCGGCCTCCGTCCCGGAGCGGCCCACTGGGGGACACGCCTCGAGGCCGAGGGAGTTGCCGGGTCCGAAGCGGCGCTGTGACAGGAGATGGCGGAGCTCAGGTGCCGCGGAGCGGCTGCACCTGCCGGCTCACGCTCAGGACCCACGCGGGAGTCCCAGGCCGGTCGACCGCGGTCTGTGGTCCTGGCGGCGGTCCGGACAGCCGGGCGGGGCGACGTCACGCAGGGGCACCGAGCGGCGGGTGCTCGAGCACGCGCGGCTTGTACTCGACCAGCTGGATGCGGCCGTCGAAGGTGCGGTGCTCGATCATCTCGAGGGCGACGTCCGGATAGCCGTCGTAGATGCGTTCTGCGCCCGTGGCCCCGGTGATCACCGGGAAGATCCCGACCCGGAAGCGGTCGACGAGTCCGGCTCGGAGCAGGGACCGGCACAGGCCGAGGCTGCCGATCGTGCTGAGGAGCCCCGAGCCGTTCTCCTTCATGGCGCGGACCGCTTCGACGGCGTCGTCGCGGACCAGCGTGGAGTTGGCCCACGTCAGCGGCTCCTCCAGCGAGGAGGAGAACACCACCTTGGGCGCTCGGGTGAGCTCGTCGACGGACGCCTCTTCCTCGGACCGGAACTCGTCCTGACCATCCGGGACCTCGCCGGCGGCGAAGCCCGACATGAGGCGGTAGGTGTTCGCTCCCATCAGGTAGGTGACCTCGGGCTGCTCCCCGAGCCATGCGAGGTACTCCGGGCCCTCGAGGCCCCAGAACCCGGGCCATCCCTCTCCCGATGCGTAGCCGTCGAGAGAGGTGATGAAGTCGACGAGAAGCTCCGACATGGTGATGTCCTTTCCTCGGGTGTCACGAGGTTGGACGGGCCGGGGGCCACGAGTTCATCGGCCGCGCGGTGGGGTGCCGGGGAAACCGTCCTGAGCGGCCCGCCACGGGACATCGGCCCTCGTCAGAGGGTCGCCCGCCGCTGCTTGTGTTGGAGTGCCCGTCCTCCGAGGGAACGGACATCCACGGCCGTCTGACCGTTGGCGACCTCCAGCCGGCGTGGCACCGGGGAGACGGACGGCCACCTGCACACGACGACTCTCGTCTCCCCCGACCAGTCCTCGAACGGACGCCGGCCCGTGGTGCACGCCGGCCGCGGCACCGCGGGCGGCCAGGACGGCGCCAGAGCGACTGTCACGTGGGCGGGTCGAGGTCAGCTGTCGGTGCACGACGGCCATCGGTGTGCCGCCCAGGCCGCCCAGCCCGGCCAGCCCGCCGGCGGGTCGGGGATCTGGCCGCCCTCGAGTTCCCCGGCGTCCGGGACCTGGAACTGCTGCCGCCACTGATCGAGATCGGCTTCGCTCATCGGGAACGTCTGCTGCGGTGCCGTCTCCTGACGGTGCGCGATGCGGGCGAGCTGGACGTCCTCGTCCACCGGCAGGTACACGACGCGGCACGCCGCCCGGTTCGCCCGGGCCAGCCACCGCAGTGCCGACCGTTCCTCGCGGGACCAGAGCCCGTAGTCGAGCACGACGCTGGTCCCCAGCCGCAGCGCCTGCAGGGCGACCGAGATGAGCCGCCCCTCCAGGACGAAGCGCTTTCCACCGGCCAGGTTGTCGCCGAACAGCGGGATCATCCACTGGTCCGGGGTCAGCCGGAGCGCTGGGTGGGTCCTGGCGAGCTGCTCGGCCCGGGTGGTCTTCCCGGCGCCCGGCAGCCCGACCATCAGGAACAGCGTGGCCACCCGCTGGTCCGTCGTTCCCGGTGCCGAGCCGGCCTGGACAGCAGCCGACGGCGGCCGGTCGGGCCGGCCGTCGACGGCGGCGGATCCGGCTGCCGGATGAGCTGGGGCCGGCTCGTCGGAGGGTGGATCGAGACGTCGCGATGGAGGCATGGATCCCCTGACCAGGCAGGATGGCCCGGCAGCGCGGACGTGGGTGAGGGCTGCCGGCGGGACACCGATCCGGCGGTACGCCTGGGACCGCCACCACGAGGGCAGCGGAGCTGGCCGCCTCGGCGGCCGGTGCGGTACCGCCGCTAGACGGCGGTCCGGACGACCATGCAGGCGAAGCAACCCATGCCGTCACCGTAGCCGAGGGCAGCCGAGCGTCACCGCCCACCGGGAAGGTGCGGAGTGCGCCCCTCGCCCACCCGGGGATGTCGAGATCACGAGCCGACACACCCCTCCGCCTGATGCCCAGCAGGAGGCCACCGACCGGCTCGACCAGGCGCTCCGCCGGTGACCGCTGCTGTCCTTCGGACCGCGTTGCTGTACTCGTGCGAGAGGCGGGCCACCCTCGTCGGGTGGCCCGCCTCTGACTGCGGTTGTCGTGTCGGGTCGACAGGATGTGGACCTGCGACCCCTTGACCCCCAGTCACGTTCGGGCCATCTGCCCACATCCGCACAGGTGTTATACGTGCAGGTCAGCGGTTCACAGCGCGCGCCGCCATCCGCCGGCAGTCATGGCCGATCGGCGCGCGTTGCCGTACCCGTTGCTGTACTTCTCCCCAGCGGCCGGGCGTGTCTGCGACAGCAGTCACGGCTCAGGTGACCTCCCGCGTCGCTGCGGGCGGAGGCGCTCACATCCACGTGCAACCGGCACTGGTACCCCCATCGAGGGCGAGCTGACTGTGCACGGGGTCGGCCGTGCCCCAAGGTCTTCTCCAGCCGAGGCACTCCTGACGCACTAAACCGAAGCGGAGGAGTGGCACGACGACGCCGGCGATCTCCGGTCCAGTCACAGCGACACCCTCGCCGATGGCCGGTCAGACGATGCGCAGATCGATGTGCACGTCCTGGCGGGCTGCGTGGGTCATGGCGACGACCAGCTCGAGTGCCATCTCCTCGAGGTCCTCGAACCTGTCGGCCTCGGTGGTACCGACACCCGGCACGTCGATCACCCAGTGGTCACCCTCGCTGATGGCGGTCGCGGTGAAGTCGGCCATCCGTCCTCCCGATCGCTGCCAGTGGCCGGTGCGACTGGGGTGTCGCGTCAGCCGACTGTCGACTGCCCGCGTCGTCTGGGCAGCCGGAGCCTGGGCGGGCCGAGCTCGTGTCGAGGCGGAACCTGGCCGCCGACCCCGCCTGCCCAGTGGACAGCGTGACGCCCCGCGGCCGAAACCCAGCCGGCCCCCGGGACGGCGGTGATCCCTGGCGTCAGGGTTTCACCGACCGCGCCACGGACACCGGAGGACCTGCAGGAGCGGATCCTTCGGCGAGGGAGCGGGCGATGATGACCGTGCTCACCACCAGCACGCTGCGGCCTGGAGGTCAGCAGGAGTGGGACGCAGTGATGCGGGATCGCCTCGAGGCCGCGCGACGCATGCCGGGCTGGGTCTCCGGCCAGGTGTTGATCCCCGAGGACGACCCGCTGTCGCGGGTGATCGTCGGCACATGGAACAGCCGCGAGGACTGGATGGCCTGGCACGACGATCCGGCGTTCCTCGACAAGCGCACAGTGCTCGAGGGCCTGGAGTCAGCGCCCAACGTGACCCGGTGGTTCTCCGTCGTGGCCGATGCCGGGGTGGGCGGGTGAGGCACCTGCCCGTGGGCTCGGGATCGGTCCGCCTCCCTCTGGGTCGAGCTGCCCGTCTCGGCGGCAGCGGCGCCCGTGCCCGTCACCGACGACGGCCGCTCCGCCCCTCAGCGCGAGGCCGGGCCGGCCAGACGAAGAGGGCCTCTCCTCCCCAGGCGTCGACCACCGCAGGACCGGCAGGCTCCTGATGGGCCCTCACCGCGGCCAGCACGTCAGGGCCGCTGGAGCGCTCGGGATGGCGCGGCCGCCACACGGCGTCGGGGCTCAGCCGCTGCGGGGAGGGACCGGTGCGGCTCGGCGGGCGGTGAACCTGTCGAACAGCGAGCCGGCGTTGAGGGTCTCGTCGCCTCGTCACTGGTGTCGAACCGGCGGCCGAGGAAGCCGAGCAGCTTGGACGTCCGGTGCGCGGTCACCGCGCGGATCCCTGTCGGCTGTCCACGGCGTCCATGGACAGCGGAGGTGATCAGGGACAGGCTGGGCGTTCCCCGACCACGGTCGGACAGTCGACCCGAGAAGAGGGCACCTCATGACTGGTGACATCAGGCAGACCGTGATCTCCGGCGTTCCCTACGTCGTGACGTCCGTCGCCGACGGCACCCCAGCGACGCTGAGCGCGTTGATCGACGACGCGGAGTTCACCATCGCCCGGAAGGACCAGCACCACCTGGTGCGCGGCCACGGACGCAGGCTGGACGGCAAGGTGGTCTTCTTCGAGAAGGACCACCTCGGGGGCAAAGACGTGAGGGTCTGGCATGTCACGGTCGATGACTCGGGAACGTTGAAGGCTGAGGCGGTCGCGGCGTTCTGAGCCGCCGTGCGTGAACGACCGACGCCACAGCGACTTCACCAGGCAGCCGCTGCGGTGGTGCACCGCGGTGGATCGAGGCCGCGGTGGGGATGGTGAGCCGAGCGGCTGGGGTCAGGCCCGACGCGCTGCCGGGGGTCAGACTTCACCGCGAGGGCGTCCGTCGCTAGCCGGACGGAGTTCGACCTGGCCGGGGACTCCTGTCAACCCCTTGCCCCCAGCCGTCGGCTGGGGGTTCAGGACCGTCCGCCGAAGTCCATGTGCGCAGGTCGACCGGCATACGGAACGACGGCGAACGGTGGCGAACCACCCCGAACAGGGCGCAATGATGGTCAGAATGGTGGTCGAGAACCGCTGTCGTAGCACCCCGTCCGGCACCGAGATCGAGACGACCGCCTGCAGGGGCAGCTCGCGGTCGATCCCGATCTCCCGGTACGCGCTCGGCCTGCGTGAGCGTGCGGGGGAACCCGTCGGCGATGTACCCACCGGATGCCGCCACCACCGCCTCGACCATGCGCACCATCAGGCGGAACAGGAGATCGTCGGCGACCAGGTCGCCGCGGGCGACATGAGCGGCCAGTTCGCGCCCCACGGGGGTCCGCCCGGCGATCTCGGCGCGCAGGACGTCGCCGGACGAGACGTGGTCGACTCCCGTCTCCGCGGCCAGTCGGGCGCCGTGGGTGCCCTTCCCGCAGCGGGTGGACCGAGCACCAGCAGTCGCATCGACCGCGCCTTCCCTGGTGTGATCCAGCGCGTGGCGCCGGGAGGCGGTCACGCCGCCATCTCGTGCACGATCGCGGCTGCGGCGGCGCGACCTTCGGGGGTCGGGGTCAGCGGGTAGACGTGCACTCCGCCCTGGCAGACGGTCAGCGTCAACGCGTGCTGCTCGTCGGCTGCCCGCTGCTGCAGCCGGAGCGCGTCGGGGTGGAAGAGGTCACGGGTGCCGACGTGGACGTCGATCGGGGGGAGGCCGGTCAGCGGTCCGTGGATCGGGCTCAGCCTCGGGTCCGCCGGGTCGTCACCGCCGGCCCACGCGCGGCCGACCTCGCGGAGACCGGCGCTGCTGAGCCACGGGTCACGCCGCTCGCTCGCCGGGATGTCGGGGTTGGCCAGGGCGAGGTCCAGCCAGGGGGCGATCAGCTGCAGCCGCCGGGGGTGAGGAAGCCCGACGTCGGGCAGGGTCTGGGCGACGCCGAGGGCCAGGCCGCCGCCGGCGGAGTCGCCCGCGAGGGTGATCGCCGTGGGTTCCGCCTCGGCCAACAGCTGCCGGTACACCTCCACGACGAACGGATAGGCCTCGCGGTAGGTGTGCTGGGGAGCCAGGCCGTAGTCGGGGACCTCCACCCGGAGGCCGGCATCGGCCAGCCGGGAGACCAGGGTCCAGTGCTGGGGCGACATGGGGCTGATGTAGGCGCCGCCGTGCAGGTAGACCGCGGCCCGCTGCGCGCGGATCCCGCGAGGGGCCACGGTGTGGCAGGCGAAGCCGCCGACGTCCCGGGTGTGCACGTCGTGTCGCTGCCGCAGGGCCTCGGGCGGTGGGGCGGCCTTCTTGGGTGCGGCCATGCGTTCCCGGGCCCGGGCAGGGGTGGACAGCGACCGCTTCCGGGTCACTCGCAGGAAGCTCCCGATGACAAGCATCTGCAGGCTGCTCCCGTCGCATCTCCAATCGACCGTGACGACGGTGGGGATCCCTGCCGCCGCGGAGGCCGCGCCAGGTCCAGCACCTCCTCGAGCCCGTCACGGAAGCACTGTTCGAGGACGTCGGCATCGGCGACTGCGGTGCCGTCGATGGTGAGGCCGATACTGCAGGTCCCGGCGTAGGACGTCATGACGGCCATGACGGCGACGCCGGGGAGCGGGCCGAAGGGGATGTAGCGGTCGATGCGGGCCCCGGCGAGGAAGACCTTCTCGCGGATGCCCGGGACGTCGGAGGCGGCGAGGTCGGTTCGTGCGCCGCCGTGCTTCATGATCGTCGCACCGACGACGGCGGGCAGCCGGTTGACCACCGGGGCGAGCACCGAGATCGTGTCGAGCGCGGGTTCGGTGACGACCGAGAGCACGAGTCCCCGGATGACGGCGATGCGTTCGGCCGAGTCCTCGACTCCGGCGGGGGCGCCGAAGACGGCTCCGGCGAACTCGTTGCCGCCCAGGGGGTCGTCGGCGCGGCGCAGCGAGTCGGGCATGGGGACGGGTAGGTCGCCGACCGGGGTGCCGTGGTGCTCGTGGTAGCGGCGCAGGCCGCCGAGGAGGCTTGCGAGGTAGGCGTCGTCGACGGAGCCGCCGGCTGTGCGTCCGGTGTCGCGCAGGTCGACGAGCGAGCAGTCGAGGGTGCGGAGGACCCAGGCGCGGCCGGTGCGATGGTTCAGCACAGGGCGCCCGGACCTCCGCCACGAACGCCTGGCCCGGCCACCGTCTCTCCCAGGTCACGGCACGACACGGACGACAACGCCGCGGGTGACGGGTGCCCGAAATGGGTCACCCGAGATGACGTCGACGACCGCGAGCCCCGGCGACCGGGCACGGATGAGAACCGTGCCCGGCGCGCCGAGCGGGGTGAGGACTGAACCATCGGTGCCGACGACGCTCTCGGAGAGGACACCGAGCAGCTCCACCGCAGTGCCCGACCGGATGCGGCCGCCCGTCGCGGCGAAGCGCACCACATCGCCCACGACGATCACCAGCTCGGACGGCATGCCCTCCTCGTCCGGCCGGACGTCGATGTAGCGGCTCACCTCACCCGACCTCCGGCCAACGTGCCGACCCCTCCCTCAGGAGACGCTTGCGACGTCCTCACTGGGGTCCCAGTCCACCGCGACGGGAATGCGTGGCGTGGGCACCTCCGCCTCGGCGCCGGTTGTCGGGACGACGTCCGCGGCACGGAGAACCTTGGGATAGATGATCGCCACGGCGTTGCCGTCCATCGTGTTGATGTCGGCCCCACCGCGAATGGGCTGACCGTCCTTGGTGATCTCACCAGGCAGCCGATAACACATGATCGAGTCCTGGTCGGGCTCGGTGCCCATGATCTTGGACGGGTCCAGCGGTGTGAGCACCTGCTGATCGACCATCTCCTTGGACCAGCCCTGGGTCCGCCAGAAGTAGTCGTAGGCCTTCTGCCTGTCGATGCGCTCGACCAGCGCCTGACGCATGTGCTCGTGTGGGAAGCCCAGCGTGTGGCCGGCCTCATGACGCACGACCCGGCGGTACTCCTTCTCATCAGTGCTCATCGAGAAGCCCTGCAGGTTCATCGTCGGCCGATTCTGTGGGATGAGCTTGATGTCGGTGCCCAGGTAAGACCAGTAGCCTCCCGGTCCCCGAGAGATGCGGACGTCGCCGGTTCCCGAGGTCTCGACGAAGGAGATGCCGCCGTACTGGGCCCAGGCGTTGAGGTGGCTGACGATGCGCGCCCGTAGGTCGGCCGCGGTGGTCTCCATGAAGCTCACCGTCAGCGCCTTGGGCTTAGGCCCCCAATACTTGGTGGTGAAGAAGGTCAGTCGCTGCGGAGTGAGCACGCCTTCGCCGACGACCAGCAGCTCCTGCAGAGGCGCGTTCACCGGGTTCTCTGCCGCCGCCACCTCGGCCGCCTTCGCGTGCAGCCGTGGCGGCAGGGGCATGACGTGACAACCCGCGCCGATGTCGAACCCGTCGGCGCTGTCGGGCGATGTGGTGTGGCCCTCGGCCGCTTGACCCGCTATGCGCGCGATGTTGCGCAACGCCTCCCGGTAGCGGTTCTCGTCCATATCGGGTCTCCTCGTGTCCAGTGATCCTCGGGTGGCGTCGGGAGACTGCCGAGGTCCTGGGCAGCGACCGCCCGGCACACGTACTCCCGACAGCACCAGAGTCCGAGTCGCCCGTCACCACGTCGTCAACGCTCCGCCACGCCCATCACCAGCACACGTCGCCCTCTCGAGCGCTCCAGGGCCGGCACCCAGGGGACAGTTCGGTATGTCGAGCACGACGCCTTCGGGCGCATCGCCGGCTGGCTGCGCAGGAGACACCTGCGACTCAACATGCACACCCTGGTCCGTCGATTCCTTCCGGGTTGGAGGACCCGCGCGCCAGAGCGGAGGATCCGCGCGGAGGGCATCGAGTTCTTCCGGGCCGAGGCGGTCGCCATCGACCGCTACCGCAACCGCAGAACCCGCATTCCGGCCCCATGGGCAAGCGCCACCTCGGCGGCATGAACACGCAGAGAGCCGGCTGCGGTGGAAGCTGCACGAAGAGGATGAAGTCCGATCGTTCGCTCGTCCAAGCGAGGCCGGGGAGGTGGAGCGGGACCTTTTTGAGTCTGGGGTCTGCTTTCGACATGACTGGGGGGACCGAAACGGCCAACACATGCTCAACCTCACTTGGGGCGCAGTAGGTAAAAGCTCCTTCGTGTTCGTGGCCATTGGCGAGGGCGCGCCGGGCGGCGGCAGGTTCATCGGGAGCGCGCGCTACACCGTCCACAACGTTGCTCCGAGCGAGGGCAGAGTATCGATATGGGCAAACATTGAGTACTATTCGCCTATACGTCGACTATTTGTTGGTCAACGTCTAGACTCACTCAAGGACGGGTGGCTGCACACCCTCCAGCACCGCGCGGCGGGTTTCCTGCTCGCAGCCGGCACACACACCAAGGTCGTCCGGGAGCACCTGGCCCACTCGCCCTACGTCATCACGGCGGACATCTACAGCCACGTCGGTACGGTCCAGCAGCGTGAGGTCGCCAACCGGCTCGACCAGGTGCTCCGCCGGCGACCGTGGCTGTCGGCGCGCCGCGTTGCTGTACTCATGCGGGAGGCGGGCCACCCTCGTCGGGTGACCCGCCTCTGACCTGCGGTTTCGCAGTCGGGCTGACAGGATGTGAACCTGCGACCCCTTGACCCCCAGTCACATTCGAGCGGTTCGTCGCCGTTCGCCGATGTGCCATCTGCGCAGGTGAGCCCCCTGCGTCGTCTGCCTGCGTCCGCCCTAATTTGCCGTGGTTCGGAGCGCGTTGCTGTACCCGTCGCTGTAGCTCTCCCCCGTACTCGGGCGTGTCACTCCCCATGCCAAGTCGTGTGCTGAGAACGCGCCGAACGAGGGAGCGCCTCGGCCACGGGAGACTGTCGGGTCAGAGTTGTCACCATCCGCCAGGTGCGCACAGCGACCTCTCGTCTACCGAGGCCGAGCGACCACCGGATGACGGTCTGCAGCGCCGCAGATTCCCTTCGATCCCCCTCCGGTTGGTCCGCGGAATGGTGAACGTCCTTGCCTCCGGCGGACGACTGCGGGCCGGTGGCCTGGTCTGAGCGTTAGGGGTTCGCAGGTTCGTTTGCCTACATCCCTGCGCTGGTCGGGTCGCGGGGCCGGTGCTCAAGTCTCGCTCGAGCGCTGTCAGTCTCGCCCGGGGTCACGCAGATTCTCTTCCCGGTGAGGGGTCTGTGTCGTGCGCGATGTCGCGTCATGGTGTGCCGCTAGGGAGCCGGTCAGCTCGCGGCGCGACCGGATTCCGAGCTTGACGAATACCTTCCGCAGGTGCCACTCCACCGTGCGGGCGCTGAGGAACAGCCGCGAACCGATCTCCGTGTTCGACAGCCCGCGCTCGCGAGCTGTGCGATGTGACGCTCCTGGGCCGTCAGGTCGTCACGCGTTTCGAGGGTCCGCCGACGCGCCTTTCCGCCAGATGCCAGGAGCTCACCGCGAGCGCGCTGGGCGAACGCCCTCATGTCCATGGACGTGAACTGATCGTGAGCCTCGAGCAGTTGCCCGCGTGCGTCGATGCGGCGCTTCTCGCGGCGCAACCACTCTCCGAACAGGAGACGCGCACGAGCGAGATCCGGCCGGAGCCGAGTGCGCTCCAGCCGAGCGATTGCCTCACGGTACAGGTCCTCGGCGGCCCGGCCTTCGCTGATCAACGCCCGTGAACGGGCAAGGACCCCGTGCGCCCAATCGGTGTCGCTCCCAACCGTCTGCGTCTCGAGTCGCGCCAGGGCCTTCACTGCGAGCTTGATCTTCTTGGTCCTACTGGCGGCCTCGATCAACTCGATCTGCGACCACATGGCGAGGGGCATCTCCGGAGTTTCCTCGCTCGCCTCCAAGGCCGCTACGAGTGCCCCGTCGTAGCGACCGAGGCCGTTCAGGAGAACCGCGCTGGCCCAGCGGGCATACTGTGCGGCCACGCCCTGACCGCGGGCGGTGGCTTCTACGATCGTGTCGCTGATCAGTCGTGAGGCTTCGACCTCTTCGCCGTGGATTCCCGCTCGCGCGAGGGCGGCGATTGGCGGGAGATGGGTACCCGTCGCTTCCCTGACGGCATCGAGCTCACTCGCGACCAGTGCGGCAGTCGGTAGGTCGCCGCCCATTGCGGCGGCCTGCCCGCACGCGTTGTCCGACATGGCAAGCACCTCGAGCGCTCCTGAGTCACGAGCGAGTTGAACCGCTCGCGTCGAGATCTCGAGACAGGCGTCGTAGTCCCACACGACGTTGGCCGCCCGTGACGCGATCCAACCCCAGCGGGCCAGCTCCTCCCCCGAGACCTCGGAACTCGCGAACGCACCGATCGCGCGCCGGAGGATGGGTGCCGCGGCGAGGCGTCCGTCGGTGAACAGCAGCGCGAGGCCGTCCAGCAGTAGGTCGCGCGGACGCGGAGTGTCTGTGGGATGGGGCGCATTGATCGCCGCGAGCGAGACGTCGTGCAGGCCGCCGCCGGCACTCGCAAGTCCGCCGGCGTAGAGCGCTGCGCTCCACGCGTCGAGATACGTGTCGCGGGCGAGGCGCACGTCGAGCGTCTCGAGTCTCTTCGCGGCCTGCAGGAGCATCCGGGGTGCCTCGCCGCTCGTCTCTTGGCGGTATGCGAGGTCGGCCCGAAGTCGCTCGAGTCGTCCGCGCCCCATCTCGTCGAGTGGTCCCGCCTCCGCGGCCGCGAGGAGCCCCTGCACTACGTCGAACGCCCCGGCACCCAGACTGGCCCGCGCTGCGGCGAGCGCTCTTTCGGCTCGGCGAGCGGGGTCGCCGGTCAGTGTGACGGCTCTCTGGAGCAACGTCGCCGCTGCCGCGAAGCCTCCGCGCGCATGCGCCCGACCGGCTGAGCGCTCGAGCTCAGCGGCGACGTCCTCGTCGTGCCCGCTCGCCGCCTGCCCTCGGTGCCATGCGCGGCGGTCGGCCTCGGACTCCGCATCGGTGACATCCGCCAGCACACGGTGCACACGCTGCCGGTCTTCGCGAGACGCTCCCCGATACACCGCCGAGCGCACCAACGGATGGCGGAATCGGACCTCCGCCCCGATCTGCAGCAGTTGCGCTTCCGCTGCGGGCGCCAGCGCACTGGTGTCGATGCCCAGCCTCGGCGCGGCCCGCCAGAGGAGCGTGGCGTCGCCTGACGGATCAGCCGCAGCGAGCAGCATCAGTCGCTGCGTCGCCTCAGGCAGCTCGCCGACACGCCGCCGATAGTGGTCCTCGATGTGCGCAGAGAGGCCCCCGGAGGCGGGAAGGTCGAAGCCCCCGGCCAGTTCCGCTGCCGTCATGCGCCGTGGCAGCTCCAGCAGCGCGAGTGGATTGCCGCCGGTCTGCGAGATGATCCGCTCGCGGACCTTCGTGTCGAGCCGGCCGGGGACGGCGGTTGCCAGCAGCACCCGCGCATCATCTGTGGGCAGCCCTCCCAGGCGCAGCTCGGGGAGACCGTCGAACTCCGGCCTCGTGGCGGGTTCGCGGATTGCGACGACGATCGCCACCGATTCTGCAAGGACGCGTCGCGAGGCGAACCCGATGACCTGGGCCGACGCAGCATCGAGCCACTGGGCATCCTCCACGAGGCACAGCAGCGGCTGCTCCTCCGCCACGGCAGACAACAGGCTGAGCACCGCCAACCCGACGAGAAACCGTTCGGGAGGTTCTCCAGCCGACAGCCCGAGAGCGATGCTGAGGGCATCACGCTGGGGATTGGGGAGCGCATCCAGCCGATGGAGCATCCGGGCGCAGAGCTGATGGACGCCGGCGAAGGGCAGCTCCATCTCGACCTCGACGCCCGTGACGTGAGCGAGGCGGATCCCCGCCGCCCGGCGCGCGGCGTACCGCAAGAGCGTGGTCTTGCCGATGCCTGCCTCACCACGGATGACGACGGCGACGCTCGAGCCCGAGCGAAGATCGACCAGCACCCGATCGAGCTCGTCGCACTCACTGGCGCGGTCCAAGAAACCCGGGGGGCGAGTCAGTCCCACGCGTGGAGGGTGCCATCTGGTGAGCCACAGACGGCCACTCAGGCACCGGATTCATCGGCCGTCGCGGCGCCGTGATCGACGGACCACGCGCGCCCGTTCGGCTGTGCGTCGACCCGCTGAAGGGCGCTCCGACGTCAGGAGGTGGAGGGTGCGGCCACAGCTGGGTGGACACCGCAGACGCGCCAGGGCCGGCGCACGGCGGGGCTCGGTTTCCAGGACCTGCACATCCGCTTCCTCACGACTGGCGTACGAATGCGACCCCCTCGCGATGAGTGAGCTCGGCACCGGCGGCGAAGGCGTCCTGGAAGTCCTCGACGTCGATCTCTTGCCCCACTCGGATGGCCAGCTCACTCTCGCCGGGCCGCGCCGAGGGCCAGGCCCGCAGGCCCGCTCGCCGTCGCAGTCCGTCGACCGCACCCAGGGCGGTGGCCGCCCGCCGGGCGTCACCCAGGGCCAGGGCGAGGTGCGCGGAGGCGACGAGCGAGAGCGTCAAGCTGAGCGTGCTCACCTCGGTGTTGTCGCTCGTGTCCACCGAGCCGGCCAGGAGCGCTCGGGCCTCGTCGAACCGGCCGGCTCTGACCGAGAGGGCGGCCAACTCGGCTCGGGCTGTCGACGTGAGCCAGGTGTTGTCGAACTGACCGCCGAGTTGGTCCACCTCCATCAGGTGGGCGCGGGCGGCCGCAGGTCTGCCGAGCCTCATCTCCATCACGCCGACGGTCAGAGCAGCGAATGCCGTGAACGGCTCGTTCTGCCGGCGGAAGCCGTCGAGCGCCGCGGACGCCTTCTCGAGCGCTCCGTCGTAGTCGTCGACGAGGGGCAGGATCCAGGACATCGCCAGCTGCGCGGCGCTCTCGAGGTACGGGTCGTCCATGCGGCCCTCGAGACCTCGGAGCCCGTCGACCGCGGCGAGCGCGCTGTCGTCGTGCCCCACCTCGACGGCGGTGATGGCCGACGTGAACAGCAGCTCCGCCCGGCCCCGGTCGTCGAGGGCGTCGGCTCGTCGCTGGACCTCGGCGATCCAGGCGCGGCCCTCCGGGACACGCCCGCGCATCTGCCAGAACAGGTAGAGGATCCGGAAGATGCGCGGGAGCGGTGTGATGTCGTGCGCGAGGAACCAGCGGATGGCGGCCCGGAGGTTCTCCTCCTCGGTGCGCAGTCGGGCGGCCCATTCGCGCTGGTGCTCGGCGGGCCAGTCAGCGTTCTCGACGAGGGCGCCGAAGTACTGGGCGTGCCGCCGCTCGACGTCCGCCCGGTCTTCCCGGGCGGCGAGGCGTTCGGCGGCGAGTTCCTGCACCGATCCGAGCATCCGGAACCTCGGTCCGGCGTCGGTCACGTCGATGCTGACGAGGCTGTGCCCGGAGAGCTCGTCGAGCAGGTCGAGCGTCCGGACCTCGGGCAGACCCGAGACGTGCACGGCCGCCTCGACGGTCCATCCCTCGACGAAGACCGACAGGGTCGCCAGCATCTGCTGCTCGGCGTCAGTCAGCAGTCCGATGCTCCACTCGACGGTCGCGCGCAGGGTGCGTTGGCGTTCGGGCAGGTCGACCGCCCCCGGGCCCAGGGCGTCGAGGCGACGTCCGAGGCGGGCCAGCAACGCAGCGGGATCCAGCAGCCGGCTGCGGGCTGCTGCGAGCTCGATGGCGAGCGGCAGGCCGTCGAGGCGTCGGCAGATCTCCGCGACGGCCATCGCGTTGTGCTCGGTGAGGGCGAAGTCGTAGCGGACGGCCTGGGCTCGATCGACGAAGAGCCGCACGGCGGGCAGCGAAGCGAGCTGCTCCACCCCCGGCCGCTCCGAGAACGACGGCACCGTGAGCGCGCCGACCGTGTACTCCCGCTCGGCGCGCAGCCGCAGCGTCGTGCGACTCGTGACGAGGATGGTCAACCCGGCGCACCGCGCCAGGAAGTGGTCGAGGTCGGCTGCGACTCCGACGACCTGTTCGAGGTTGTCCAGGACGAGCAACGCCGGCTCGTCCGCGAGGTGCTCGGCCAGGACGTCCAGCGGCGGGCGGGCACCGTCGAGCGCGGCGCCGAGGACGGCGGCGACCCGCGGCAGCACCAGCGCGGGGTCGTCGACGGAGGCCAGCGGGACGAACACCGCGCCGCGTGGGTAGCGGGCCTGGACCCGTTCCGCCACGGCGATCGCCAGCCGCGTCTTCCCGACGCCCCCGGGCCCGGTCAAGGTGACCAGCCGCGCCCCGGGGGACTGCAGCAGGCCCGCGACGGCGTCGATGTCCTGCTCGCGCCCGATCAGCGACGTCGACGCCAGCGGCAGGGTCCGCGTGACCGGCCGGTCGGCGGCCCGGGGCGCGGTGGACGCCGGAGCGCGGTCTGCCCGGCCCGCGGTCGCAAATCGCTCACTGAGGAGCAGGGCGAGGTCGTCCCTGACCAGCCGCGTCAGCTCCCGCGAGGTGCGGAACGGGCGGTAGGAGTCGGTGCCCTCGGACCGGAGCCCGGCGAGCATGGCCGCCAGCCGGGGTTCCCGCTCGGGTGCCGGCTCCTTGACGTAGAGCAGCCGGGGGATCGACCCGGACAGCCGGAACTCGTCCTCCAGCCCCGAGACGTCCATGTCGGGCCCGATCCAGCCGTACCGCTGCCAGTACAGGCCGATGAAGACGTCCGACTGCGCCAGGTAGGCGCGGTACAGCTCACGCGGCGGATGCGGTCGAGCGCCCAGCTCGAACAACACCGGAGTGAGCCGTAGCGCCACGATGGCGCGTGCGACCGCCGCTCGCTCGTCCGCGAGCTCGGTCAGCGTGGAGCTGACGAAGACGCGCAGCCGCTGGTCCGGCGTCCGGATCGCGACCGTGTCCTGCTCGTCCACCGTCATGGCTGCCTTCGTTGCGACGGTCGAGAACAACGGCGTGATCGGCTCGATGGGCCGCGTCGACGCCTGCGGCGACAACGCCGCGGTGGAGTTCTTGCTCCGCCCTGCTGCAGCGCAACGTCCTGGACCAGCAGTGCTGAGCCACCCGAGAGGACCTGCGGCTGGCGATCATCACCTGGGTCGACAAGACCTACCACCGGCGCCGCCGGCAACTCCGCCTCGGACGACTCACACCCATCCAGTTGGAGACACTGACCCAGGCCGCTCACACGGCTTGATCGCCCCACCGAACCGAGTCAACTGAAGTCGGCGCAGTCCCATCCGCATGGCTGCAGGTAGTAGCTGTGCCTCGTCAAGGCAATCCACGCATCCCTGAGGGTCCTGCCCGCCCGGAACTGGTCGTGGTGGGTCGCTAGCGGCCCAGAGATCCATCCGACGCTCGCGGCACGGTTCTGCGCCAAGTACTGCGTGGGAGACAGCGCCGAACCACAGCCACCCCGAGCAGCGACCGCAGCCGGAACACCAGCCAGATCTTCCATGCCGGGGTCGCTAGCGACGCCGGCGTGAAGCCGCTCTGGTGGCCTCGCCGAGAGCGCTCCGTGTACCGGATCCAGCTGTCCAGCTCGCGGCTGGTGCCTTGTCCCGGAGGTCGTCGAGCAGGATCTCGTTGTCGAGCTCCAGCACCGCCTGCACGATCACGGGGTCCGTGGTGATGGCCAGGGTCGTCCGACCGTTGCCGATCGCCTGCACGGCTCCGATCGCTGCGGCGCTCACCGGCTCGTCGTCGTAGGGGAACCGGCCCGTCCGACGCGTGTGCAGCAGGACGGCGAGCGCCTCGTCCGGCGGTCGCCGCCCGACGATGCGGGCCACCACCGGATGCTGAGCACCGTCATCGTCGAAGGTCGTGTGCCGCTCGAACCCGGTGGCACGTGCGGCCAGCTCGCGGTGCCGGGTGACAACGCCGAGTCCCACGTACCGGAACTGGTCGTGAGGATCGGTGGACGGGATCACGATCGACTCATCGATGCACACGTGGGCGGTCCGACTGTCGACCACGTGCAGGCGGTACCACTGCGTGTCGTGCGGCGTGGGTGCGAGGCGACCGAGCTCCAGGATCAATCGCCACCCCGTCAGCGGGCAGTACGAGGACATCGCTCGCGGCTTCCGGGTCCGACGTCATCGACGGCGGCCCTCGCTCGTCGACCCCCTTGCTCCGAGATGCCTTCGAAGGTGGCTCCAGGGACCGATCGTGTCCCTGGAGCCACCGTTCACCGATCACCGACGCGGCTGAGGGATCGCTGATGTACGCAGGGGACGGAAGGCGGCCGCCACCTCGGAGGTGAAGAGCTCCGGCTCCTCCCATGCGGCGAAGTGACCGCCCCTGTCGACCTCGTTGAAGTAGGTGAGGTTGGGGTAGCTCCGTTCGGCCCATCTGCGCGAAGTTCGCCAGATCTCGCCAGGGAAGGTGGTGAAGCCGACCGGAACCGGGACCTCCGGAGGAGCCTGGCCGGACGCCTGGGCTGCGGCCACGAACCGTCCGAACTCCCAGTACCACCGGGCGGCCGAGGCGCCGGTGCCCGTCAGCCAGTACAGCGTGATGTTGTCGACGATGTGCTCGCGCGTGAGGTTGCCCACGGGCTGCCCGTCAACGAAGGCGCGGGAGATCTTGTAGTAGCTGTCCGTGTCATGGTCGAGCATCCAGGCCGCCAGGGCTACGGGCGAATCCAGCAGGGCGTAGCCGATCGTCTGCGGCCGATTGGTCATCTGCAGGAAGTAGGCGAAGCCGGTGGCCTGGAACTCGGCGAGCGCAGCCGCAGCCGCGCGTTCTTGCTCGGACTCCTCCGGCGGGGGGTCGGCCAGCACCGTCACGAGGAAGTTCGTGTGGATGCCTACCAGCCCCTCGGGTGCCTGACGGCCCATCCCATCAGTGACGATGGCGCCCAGATCGCCGCCCTGGGCGACGTAGCGGGTGTAGCCCAGGCGGCGCATCAGTTCTGCCCAGGCCTGCGCGGTGCGGCCGGCCCCCCAGCCGGGCTCGGCGGGCTCGCTGGAGAAGCCGTAGCCGGGCAGGGACGGCAGCACCAGGTGGAAAGCGTCTTCGGCGCGTCCGCCGTGTGCGGTTGGGTCGGTGAGCGGTCCGACGGTGTCCAGGAGTTCGATGACCGAGCCGGGCCAGCCGTGCGTCATGATCAGCGGCAGGGCGTCCGGATGCGGTGAGCGCACGTGGAGGAAGTGGATGTCCACCCCATCGATCTCGGTGGTGAACTGCGGCAGCGCGTTCAGTCTTGTCTCGACCCGGCGCATGTCGTACTCGGTGCTCCAGTAGCGGGCCAGCGCCTGCATCGTCGCCAGCTGCACCCCTTGGGAGCGGTCCTCGACCAGCTCCCGGGACGGCCACCGCGTCGCGGCGATCCGGCGACGCAGGTCGGCCAGTGCCTCCTCCGGTACTTCTACCTGGAACGGACGGATGTCGGCCTGCTGTTCGACTGTGGTCATGGCCTGTCCCTCGTAGCTCGGATGCGGGGAAGCCGCAGACCCGGCCCATAGCTGCGATGCGCACAACGGCACCGGCAGGACCCGAGGCTTCTATGGCTCGACCACCGTCACGCTCCGGGGCGCTTCCTCGAACCAGTGAGGTCACTGGCTCACCCCCGGGGCCCAATCTGCGGCGGGTAACCCCACTCCAGAAGGCCACCTCCGGCCGGCCTGAGGATGACCAGCACTAGCCGCGACGGACCTTCGAGGGCTACGTGCACCGCCGCAGGGCAGCGCGCCGTGGCCCGTAGGCCGGTCCCGCCAGGGAGCCGGCGGCGGCCGTCACGGGCGCGCGCCCTGTGCTCGCTGAGCTGCGGGCAACGATTTGACTACGGCCGTCAGAAGCAGTGCCCGTCCTGGCGCCCGCCCTCCCAGGCTCGTCGCTGGTCGACGGACTGCTCGGCCCGACGACCGACCAGTGAGCCGCCAGGGCGAGACCCGGGTGCGACGTGGTCACCGGTTCCACCACCGTGAGTTCGTCGCCTGTCCCACAGCGGCCCACTCGAGGACACTTCCTCGACGGCACTAGTTCGCAACAGGGCCGGCGCCTCAGAGTGTCGCGAGCAGGAACGAGAGGATGAAGCCTGCGGTCGTGCTCAAGGCCACCGACGGTCCGCCCTGCTCGTATGCCTCCGGCATGAGCGTGTCGGCGAGCGAGGCCAGCACGGCTCCTGCAGCGAAGGCGAGCGGCAGGGAGATGGTCGTGGGGTCGGCAGCCGACAGCGGTCCCGCGCCGACGACGACGGCGAGCGCGAGCAGCACAGCGGCGCCGGCCCACGTGCCGATGATGAATCGCGAGGAGCGCCCCTGGGCCTGCATCGAGGCGCTGCCCACGAGTGCCTCCGGGAGGTTGGAAGCGAAGATTGCGGCCAGGAGGGCCAGGCCTCCTGTCCCCTCACCGAGGGAGACTCCCAGTGCGACGTTCTCCGGCACACCGTCCAGGGTCACGGCGGCGAGGAGTGCCAGCCCCGCGGCCCCTCTCGTCGACGTCGCCGTCGCCGGGCGATCGGCTGTGGCAGCGTCCTTGTCGAGTTTCGGGCTGCCCTCTTCCTCGTGGTCCTCCGGTGCTTCCTCTGGCTGGGCCCACCGGTCCAGCGCAGCGCTGAGGACTGTGAAGACGACAGCACCGACGGCCATCCCGAGGCCGGCGCGCCAGAGCCCTCCCTGCTCGTAGGAGTCTTCGAAGAGTTCGAAGGCGAGCGCGGTGATCAACGCCCCGGAGGCGAACGCGAGCACCGACGCCAGCAAGCGTTCGGGCAGGCGGAACCTCAGGCCCAGAAAGGCGCCCAGGATCAACGGGCTGGACGCCACGACTCCGTAGAACACGGCCTGCCTCATCCGCTCTCCCTAACGCGTCGGGCCGGCGATCCATATGGCTTCGTGCACGGATTCGCAACAGGTCCGGGAGGCACGACGTGCGCTACCACGCTGGCTCAGGGGTTCAGCCATTGCTGACCGCGGCGAAGCAGCCCGCCGACGTGCGCCCGACCAGTGTGTGCCGCTGTCCCTGAAGCCGCCCTCAGAGACGCCTCCCCGGGCGCCGGTGTCGTCTCACGGACCGCCAAGTCGCGTCGCTTATCCGCTTCGAAGCGCTGCCCAGGCCGAGACGAACGGCACCGGAGAGTCCAAGATCACGAGGCATCACACCTCATGCACCGTCGGGTGCAAATTCCGTCGTGATGAATACGCTGGTTGCCATGGTGAGGAAGCGGAGGGGACAGCGGGAGCTCCGTCAGCAGCCACGACCAGCGGCGTCCCGGAAGCCTGCGCCCAGCGCCGACGCCGGAAGCGCAGAGGCAACTTCCGCCGCAGCGGATCCGAGTGATCGCCGCCGAGCGGCGACGACCTGCGGATGGTGCGGCGGACCGATCCAGCCGAAGGCTCGCGGGCGCATCCCCACCTGGTGCTCACCGGCATGCCGGCAACGCGCCTGGGAGCAAGCACGGGCCGCGGCCTCCGGCCGTAGCGCAGTCCAGGTCGTCGAGCGGCGCGTGGAGGTCCCGACGCGGCTGCCGCTCACTCGCCGGGACTGGCCCCAGGCGCTGCAGGAGCTCGCCCAGCAACTCGACGACGGGCGGATCTACGACCGCGACCTCTCCGGACTGTCCGTGGCACTCGACGCCGTCCTCGAGGCCTACAACCGCCGCCCCTACGTCCGCCTCCGAGCCGCCGACGAGCGCCGCGCGATCTGGGGTCCCCGACACACATCCCGGTGACGAGTGCGCCTGAGGCAAGGGGCGTACCGGAGGCCTACTGATGGCGCCGATCTCCGGACCGCCTTCGGACGCGTCCTGAGCGGCCTTCTCCAGTTGAGGCTCCGGGAACTGGAGGACCGTCGCAGCCCCGAGCTGCCCTGCCGTGTCGACAGCACATCCCTGGTCGCAGAAGCACTGGAGAGGCACCCGAGGCCGCTCCCCCATCGTCGACGGACGCACCGCTTGAGCCGCCGTCCGCGCGTGGCCGCTGTCCGCCGCCGGCGGGCGGAACGAACGAACCGGGAGGGAGAGGACATGGGCGACCCGGAGCCCCTTCAGGATGTGCTGGCCAGCAGTCCCCTGCTGCTCACGCCCGCGGAAGCGGCGACGGTCCTCCGCATCGGCCGCACGACGATCTATGCGCTCATGAAGGCCGGCGACCTGCGGCCGGTGCACATCGGCCGCAGCTGCCGTCTCCCGCGCGCAGAACTCGAGCGCTACGTCGATCGCCTCCAGGCTCCCCCGCCACCATCGCCAGCTCTGCGCCAGCGCCGAGGCAGCCAAACGAGCCCGCACCAGGGCGCGCTGTTCGACTTTGTCCACACCCCGGCGCAGGCCGAGTGACCTGTGGACTCCCCACGGTGGGCAGCCCTCCTTCCCACGACACTCGTCCTTCGGTGAGCGGCGAGGGAGGAGCCAGCGGTGAGCCCTCAGACGCCACGAGCACGGTCGACGAGCAGGCGACGAGGTAACAGCGAGGGCTCGACCCCGCGCCATCGGCCCGACGGACGCTGGCAGATCAACCTCCGCGTCACCGACGACTCCGGCCGGGCGAGCCGGCACACCGTCTACGGCGAAACGGCACGGGAGGCGCGGGCCAAGGCCGCCGAGATCCGGAAGCGGATCGAGGGCGGGCAACCGGCGCGCGACCGGAAGGAGACGGTCGCGGCCTTCACCCAGCACTGGATCGGCACGTCGTTGGAGGCGTCCGAGCGCAAGCGCAACACCAAGGTCATGTACGCCGGCGTCGCCCGCACCCACATCCTCAGCAGTCCTCTCGGACGGCTGCCGCTGGACAGGGTCCGCCCCTCCCATGTCGAGGGCTGGGTGGTCGAGCTCCGGCGCAAGGGCCTGGCGGAGTCCACGATCCGGTCCGCCTACACGATTCTGCGAGCGATCCTGGACACCGCCGTCCGCGACGGTGCGCTGGCGTCCAATCCGGCCGCGGCGGTCCGCCGGCCTCGGGTCACGATCAAGGAGGCCCCGCACCTGACGCCGGTGCAGGTCGCCGCTCTGCTGCAAGCCGCGCGCGGCACCCGCTACGCGCCGCTGTTCGCGCTGCTGGTGCACACCGGCCTGCGCCGCGGCGAGGCCCTTGCCCTGCGCTGGTCCGACGTGGACCTCGAGCGGCACACCCTGCGCGTCCGCGGCACGCTGTCGCGGATCGACGGAGCGTTGGTCGTCACCGAGCCCAAGACCGCGAAGTCCAAGCACGTCGTGCCCATCAGCTCGCCCGCCGAGCACCTGCTGCGGGCCGTGCACGCCGCCCAGGACGCGAGCGGCGCCGAGCCGGCGCGGCGTGGCGCGAGACCGGCTTCGTGTTCACCACGGAGTTCGGCGAGCCCTGCGATCCCCGGAACGCCTTCCGGGCCCTGCGGGTGGCGGCGACGAAGGCCGGCCTGCCGAGGGCGGGGCTGCACACTTTGCGCCACTCGGCGGCGAGCGTGCTGCTCACCGGCGGCGTCCCGCTGAAGGTGGTCTTCGAGATCCTCGGCCACAGCTCGATCGCCATCACCGGCGACATCTACGGCCACGTCTCCCCCGACGTTGCCCGCCAGGCCATGGACCTGCTCGGCGACGACCTCGACCGGTAGCCGCAATCGCTCTCCGTCACCGAGATGCCCAGCTCGGGGAGGGCCTCCACGGCTGTCTGGCCTGCGCCGACGGGAACTCAGGGTCGGCTGATGGTGGTCACAATGGTGGTCAAATCGCCCCAGGAAGCGCTCAGGGGCCGTTCCGGATCTCTCCGGACACGGCCCCTGAGCTGCGGTTTCCCGCTGTCGGGCTGACAGGATTTGAACCTGCGACCCCTTGACCCCCAGTCAAGTGCGCTACCAAGCTGCGCTACAGCCCGAGCGCCGGGCGGCTCGCACCGCCCGATCGCTGCCAGAGCAGGTTACCCCACCCGCTCCTCGGTCTCCCCGGTGGTCCGGCGCGCGCCGCCCGGGAATGAGCGGCGCCGCCCCGGCTTTGTCGTTGCTCGTGACAACCGTGACCCGGGCCTCGGTCGGGCTCCGCTCCGAGCGCGGCCCCGTGCTCGGCGCGGTCATGCTCAGCACCGCGCTCATCGCGCTCGACAGCACGATCATCGCCACCGCCGTGCCCGCCGTCGTCGACGACCTCGGCGGGTTCAGCCAGTTCCCCTGGCTGTTCAGCGTCTACCTGCTCACGCAGGCGGTCACCGTGCCGGTCTACGGCAAGCTCGCCGACGTCCACGGCCGCAAGCCGGTGCTGCTGTTCGGCATCGCGGTGTTCGTCGCGGCCTCGGTGTTCTGCGGCCTGGCCTGGTCGATGCCGGCGCTCATCGTGGGCCGGGCGCTGCAGGGCATCGGCGCCGGCGCGATCCAGCCGATCGGGATGACCGTCGTCGGCGACATCTACACCGTCGAGGAGCGCGCCCGCGTCCAGGGTTACCTCGCCTCGGTGTGGGCGATCTCCGCCGTGCTGGGGCCCACGCTCGGCGGCGTCTTCAGCGACCACCTGTCCTGGCGCTGGATCTTCTTGGTCAACCTGCCGCTCGGCGCGCTGGCCTTCGTCGCCCTGCTCCGCCGGTGGACCGAGCGGGTCGAGCGCCGCGAGCACCGGTTCGACGCCGCCGGCGCCGTGCTGCTCTCGGCCGGCGCCGCGCTGCTCATCCTCGGCCTGCTGCAGGGCGGCAGCGCCTGGGCCTGGACGTCGGCGGTCTCCCTCGCGGTCCTCGCCACGGCGGTCGTCCTGCTGGTCGCCTTCGCCCTCGTCGAGCGGCGGGCGGCCGAGCCGGTGCTGCCGCCGTGGGTGCTGCGCCGCCGCATCCTGCTCACCGGCAACGTCGCCGCCTTCGGGCTCGGCGCGCTGCTCATCGGGCTGAGCTCCTACCTGCCCACCTGGGCGCAGGGCGTGCTCGGCGCCAGCGCGCTGGAGGCCGGCTTCGCGCTCGCGGCCCTCACCCTCGGCTGGCCGATCGCGGCCAGCCTGTCGGGCCGGCTCTACCTGCGGATCGGGTTCCGCACCACGGCGCTGCTCGGCACCGCCCTCGCCGTCCTCGGGACCGCGGGGACGGCGCTGCTCGCCCCCGGCGCGCACCTGTGGCAGGTCGGGGCGTGGATGTTCGTCACCGGCGCGGGCCTGGGGCTGTCGTCGGCGCCGCTGATCGTCGCGGTGCAGTCGGTCGTCGGCTGGGACCGGCGCGGCGTCGTCACCGCCACCAACATGTTCTCCCGCTCGATGGGCTCGGCGGTCGGCGCCGCGGTGTTCGGCGCGATCGCCAACACCACGCTGGCCGCCCGCTTCGCCGCACCGCCGCCCGGGCTCGACGGCCAGGTGCCCACCGACGTCGACAGCACGACCGCCGCGCTGTCCCAGGGCGGCGCGGTCGCCGAGTTCGCCCGGGACAGCCTGCACGCGGCCTCGCACGGCGTCTTCGTCGCGACGGCGCTGACCGCCGTCGTCATCGCCCTGGCGGTGCTGGCCATGCCCCGGCGGACCGAGCCGCTGCGCTTCGACAGCGACCCCGCGCCGGCGGACTGACCCCGGTCAGCCGCGCCGGTCGCCGCCCCGGCCCTCGCGGACCTTCACCGAGATGTCGATCGGCGTGCCGCCGAAGCCCCACCGCTCGCGCAGCTTGCGCTCGAGGAACCGCCGGTAGCCGGCCTCGAGGAAGCCGGTGGAGAACACGACGAACCGCGGCGGCCGGACGTCGGCCTGGGTCACGTACTTGATCTTCGGCGCGCGCCCGCCGCGGGCCGGGGGCGGCGTCTCCTGCACCAGCTGGCGCACGTAGGCGTTGAGCTCCGCCGTCGGCACCCGGGTCTCCCAGGAGGCGAGCGCCGCCCGCAGGTGCTCGGGCAGCTTGCCCACCCCGCGGCCGGTCGCCGCCGAGATGTTCAGCCGGCTGGCCCAGCGCACGCGGGCGAGGTCGCGCTCGATCTCGCGCTCGAGCTGGGCGTGCCGGTCCTCGTCGAGGGTGTCCCACTTGTTGAACGCGATGACCAGCGCACGCCCCGCCTCGATGACCTGGGTGATCACCCGCTGGTCCTGTTCGCTGATGACCTCGTCGGCGGCCAGCAGGACGACGGCGACCTCGGCGGCCTGGATCGCGGCCTCGGTGCGCAGGCTGGCGTAGTACTCGGTGCCGCTGGCGGTGTTGACCTTGCGCCGCAGCCCGGCGGTGTCGACGAAGCGCCACTCCTCGCCGCCGAGGGTGATGATCGAGTCGACCGGGTCCACGGTGGTGCCGGCCACCGAGTCGACGACCGAGCGCTCCTCCCGGGCCAGCCGGTTGAGCAGGCTCGACTTGCCCACGTTGGGCCGCCCCACCAGCGCCACCCGGCGCGGGCCGCCCTCCTCCGGCTGCTCGCGCGGCGCCTCGGGCAGCGCGTCGAGGACCAAGTCGAGCAGGTCGCCCGACCCCCGGCCGTGCAGCGCGCTGACCGGCTGCGGCTCCCCCAGCCCCAGCGACCACAGCTCGGCGGCGCCGGCCTCGCTGCGCTCGTCGTCGACCTTGTTGGCCACGACGATCACCGGCCGGTCGCTGCGGCGCAGGATCCGCGCGGCGGCCAGGTCGGTGTCGGTGGCGCCCACGGTGCTGTCGACGACGAGCACGATGACGTCGGCGGTGCGCATCGCGAACTCCGCCTGGCGGGTGATCGACGCGCCCAGCCCCTCGGCCTTCGGGTCCCAGCCGCCGGTGTCGGTGACGGTGAACCGCCGCCCGTTCCACAGCGCCTCGTAGGAGATGCGGTCGCGGGTCACGCCCGGGACGTCCTGCACCACCGCGGCCCGCCGGCCCAGGATCCGGTTGACCAGCGTCGACTTGCCCACGTTGGGGCGGCCGACGACCGCCACCACCGGCAGCGGACCGCCGGTGCCCTCCTCGCTCATGCCTCCACCCCTCGCCGGCCGGCCGCCGCGAGCGCCAGCCCGACCACCCGGTCGACGACGGCCTCCCGGCCCAGGTCGGTGCTGTCCACGATCACCGCGTCCGCGGCCGGCCGCAGCGGGCTGTCCGCGCGGCTGCTGTCGTACTCGTCGCGGCGGCGCAGGTCGGCGGCCAGCGCGGCCACCTCCGCCGGATCGCTGATCCCCAGCTGCAGCGCCCGCCGCTGCGCGCGGGCCTCCGGCGCCGCGGTGAGGTACACCTTCACCGTCGCCTCCGGCAGCACCACGGTGCCGATGTCGCGGCCCTCGACGACGACGGCGCCCACCGCGCCCACCAGCGACCGCTGCTGGTCGACCAGCTGACGGCGCACCGACGGCACCGCCGACACCGCCGACACGTGCCGGGTCACCTCGGCGCCGCGGATGCGCTCGGCGACGTCGGCGCCGTCGACCTCGACCCGCTCGGTCTCCGCCGCCGTCCCCACCTCGATGCGGGCGCCGGCCACCACGCGCGCCACGGCCGCGGCGTCCTCGGGGTCGACGCCGGCGTCGAGCACCGCCACGGTGGCGGCGCGGTACATGGCGCCGGTGTCGAGGTAGGCCGCGCCCAGCCGGGCGGCCACCGACCGGGCGACGCTGGACTTGCCCGTCCCCGACGGGCCGTCGAGGGTCACCTGGCCCCGGAACCCGCTCGTCGTCTCCATGCTCCCCGTCTCCTCGCTCACTGGGCGATGTCCCGTCGCAGCGCCACCGCGCCGCGCAGGTACACGTGCTGGATCTCCGCACGCGGCCGGTCGGTCTCCACGTGCGCCATCAGCCGCAGCACCCGCGGCAGCGCGTGCGGCACCGCCATCTCGGTGGCGCAGATGAGCGGCACGTCGCCCATGCCCAGTTCCCGTGCGGCGAGCGCGGGGAACTCCGAGACCAGGTCCGGTGTCGCGGTGAACAGGATGCTGATGATGTCGTCGGAGCGCAGCGCGTTGCGCTCCACCACGGCGCTCACCAGCTCGCGGGTGGCCTCGAGCACCTGGTCGCGGTCGTCGGCGTCCACCTGTGTCGCGCCCCGGATGGCCCGTACGGCCACGTGCACCCTCCTCGGTCGATCGGGCTCCCCGATCCTGGGTGCCCGGTCGAGTCTAGGTTCCGCCCGCCACCCACCCGGACCCGTCCTCCCCCAGGTGCCGTCATCGGCGCCGGGGGCACCGTCGTCCGGCATGTGTGAGGATGAGTTGGGGATAACGGAAGACGGGCATGGATCGCTCCTCGGGGACCTAGGGCCCTGGGGAGAAACGGACGGAATCGTCACGGTAGGGGCGTGAGTCGAGACGAGGCCCACCACCGAGCCGTCGGATGCCGGCGAGCGGCCGGGGCGGCACCGCTCCCCGCCGCGCGGCCCACCGGCGGGACGTCTGGCCCACGGCCCCCGCTGCTCACCGCGCGCACCGACCCGAGCGCGGGGTCGGTCTCCCTCCGCGGCCACCTCGACCGGCTGGGCGCCGAGGCGCTGGGCCGGACCGTCACCGCGCTCCGGCGGCTGGGCCACCAGCCGGTCGTCGTGCGACTGGGGTCGGCGACCGTCACCGACGACGCCGCCGCGTTCCTCGCCGAGCTCGCCCGGCGGCTGCCCGGCGACCTCGAGGTGCTGCGGTGACCGGCGGCCGGCAGGTCCCCGAGGGGGCCGGGTGCCCGGACACCGGGCCCGGTGGGCGCTGGACGGTGGGGGCGGATGCGGTGCGGCCCTTCTACCGCACCGGCGGGTCGCTGCGCGTGCCCCTGGGCCGCCTGCACGCGGTGAGCGGGGACGGCCTCGTCATGGGCCGGTCGGTGTGCCTGGCGCCGGTCGTCCTCCTCGACCCGGCCGAGTGGTCCTGGCCCGACGACCGCGCCGAGGCCGGCGACCCCCTGTGCTGGATCTGCCTCGCTCTGACGACCTGACCCCCTGGGTGCCTTTGTCGCTACGAAGGCCGCACAGGTTCAGAGCGGGCGGATCCCCCAGGTGCCGGTGGTCGACTCCCCCGGCGCCAGCCGGCGCACGCCCACGCCGCTGCGGAGCGCGTCGGGCGGGCAGGTCATCGGCTCGACGGCCAGGCCGCGACGGCGCCGCGACGGCGGCTCGACGGCGTCACCGGTGAACACCTGCAGGTGCGTGTAGGACGCGTCGGCCCACAGCGCGGCGCCGCGGCCGTCGGGGCCGGTGAACCGCACCTCGATGTTCCCGTCGGCGTCGCGCGCGAGGTCGGTGAAGCAGTCGTCGACCCGCAGGTCCCCGATCCGGCGCCCCGCGCGCAGGTCGAACGGCGTGCCCTCCACCGGCTCGGTGCCGGTGGGCAGCAGCCGGTCGTCGGTGGTCAGCCGGGTCGCGGCGGGGAGCACCAGGGTGCAGTCGTCGACCCGCAGCCCGGCCGGCGCGGCGAGGTAGGGGTGGTGGCCCTCGCCGTAGGGCAGGTCGGTCTCCCCCTCGTTGGTCGCCGTCGTCGTGACCCGCAGACCCTCGGCCGACAGCTCGTACCCGACCCGCAGCCGCAGCGCGAACGGGTAGCCCGTCTGCGGGTGCAGCAGGTGCTCGAGCACCACCGAGTCGTCGCTGCGGGCCAGCAGCCGCCAGGCCGCGAAGCGGACCAGCCCGTGGATCGCCGTCCCCCGCTCCGGCTCGGTGACCGGGGTGCGCAGCTCCTGCCCGTCCCAGTGCCAGACGCCGTCGCGCAGCCGGTTGGGCCAGGGCGCCAGCACGTTGCCGCGCACGTCGAGGGCCATCTCCCCCGCGCCGTATCCGTCGACGACGTCGCGGCCCCCGGCGGTGTAGGTGCGCAGGCCACCGCCCACCTCGACGACGACGGCCTCGGCGTCCCCGCTGCGCAGGACGTGCTGCTCGCCGGTCGGGAGGACGCTCACCCGAGACGCTCGCCGTCGACGGCGGAGAACAGGTGCACGTGCCCGGGCCGCGGGGCGACCTGCAGGACGTCGCCCTTGGCCGGGGGACGGCGGCCGTCGACGCGCACCGTCACGGGGTGCCGCTCCGCCCCGGTGTCGGCGTGCCCGTAGACGAAGGCGTCGGCGCCGAGCTCCTCGACGACGTCGACCTCCACGGGCAGGCCCGACACGCTCATCTCGAGGTCCTCGGGCCGCACGCCGAGCACGACGCGGTCCGCGCCGGCCGCGGCCAGGACCTCGCGGGCCACCGGGTGCACGTCCGCGCCCAGCCGCACCCCGCCGTCGGCGACCGGCAGCTCGAGGAGGTTCATCGCCGGCGAGCCGATGAAGCCCGCGACGAACGCGTTGCGCGGCCGGTCGTAGAGCTCGCGCGGCGTGCCGACCTGCACCAGCAGCCCGTCGCGGAGCACCGCGACCCGGTCGCCCATGGTCATCGCCTCGGTCTGGTCGTGGGTGACGTACACCGTGGTGGTGCCCAGCCGGCGCTGCAGCGACGCGATCTGGGTGCGGGTCTGCACCCGCAGCTTGGCGTCGAGGTTGGACAGCGGCTCGTCCATGAGGAAGGCCTGCGGCCGGCGGACGATCGCCCGGCCCATCGCGACCCGCTGCCGCTGACCGCCCGAGAGGGCCTTCGGCCTGCGGTCGAGGTACTGCTCGAGGTCGAGCAGCCGGGCCGCCTCGCGCACCCGCGAGGCCGACTCGGCCCTGCCGACCCCGGCCATCTTCAGCCCGAAGGCCATGTTGTCGGCGACGGTCATGTGCGGGTACAGCGCGTAGTTCTGGAAGACCATCGCGATGTCACGGTCCTTGGGCGGCAGGTCGGTGACGTCCCGGTCGCCGATGAGGATGCGGCCGCCGTCGACGTCCTCGAGACCGGCCAGCATCCGGAGCGACGTGGATTTGCCGCAGCCCGACGGGCCGACCAGCACGAGGAACTCGCCGTCGGCGACCTCCAGGTCGAGCGCGTCGACGGCGGGGCGCTCCGCGCCGGCGTAGCGGCGGGTCGCGGAGTCGTAGGTGACGGTGGCCATGGGGTGCTCCTCAGGGGTACGGCGACGGTGCCGGTCGTGCTGGTCGGTGGTCGGGGGGCGTCGGGGTTCGCGGTCAGGAGAGGGAGAGCGCCGTCCAGGAGACCGGCGGCAGGACGACCCGGAGGCTGCCCCCGGTCACGGCTGCCCGGTCGTTGGGCCGCAGCCGGACCCGGTCCTGGTCGTCGCTCGTGTTCGCCGCGTACGGGTCCGGGTCGGAGAGGGTCAGCGCCTCCTCGACGGCGCCCACCCCCAGCGGGGCGAGGTCGACGGTGACCTCCGCCTCCTCCGTCTGCGAGCGGTTCACGAGGAAGAGCGCGGCCCGGCCGTCGTCGGTCGTGGCGGCGGCGTCGACGACCGGCACCTCGCCGTACTCGGCGGTGTCGGAGCCGGGGCAGTCGACGTCCACCCGGAGGGAGACGCCGCGCGCCAGGCGGGCGGTCGTCGCGAAGGGGAAGAACGTCGCCTTGCGCCACGCCGGTCCGTGCGGCTCGGCCGCGATCGGGGCGATCACGTTGACGAGCTGGGCGAGCGAGGCGCTCGTGACCCGGTCGGCGTGCCGGAGCAGCGACATCAGGAGGCTGCCGACGACGACGCCGTCGGCCACGGTGTAGGGCTCCTCGCTGATCGGCGGTGCGAGGGGCCAGTCGTCGATGCGCTTCGCGAGGCCGGCCGGGACCTTCGACAGGTACCAGACGTTCCACTCGTCGAACGAGATGTCGATCGTCCGGGGGCTCTTGCGCACGGCCTTCACGTGGTCGGCGGTGGCGACGACCGTCTCGATGAACCGGTCCATGTCCGTCGCGGAGGCGAGGAAGGAGCCGAGGTCGCCGTCCTTCTCCTCGTAGTACGCGTGGCAGGAGATGTAGTCCACGTCGTCGTAGGCGTGGGTGAGGACGGTCCGCTCCCACTCGCCGAAGGTCGGCATGCCGGCGCCGGACGAGCCGCAGGCCACCAGCTCGAGGCCCGGGTCGAGCTGGCGCATGGCCTTGGCGGTCCGGGCGGCGAGCTTGCCGTAGTCCTCCGCCGACAGCTGGCCGAGCTGCCACGGGCCGTCCATCTCGTTGCCGAGGCACCACATCCGGACGTCGAACGGCTGCGGGCGGCCGTTGCGGACCCGTTGGTCGGCGAGCGTGGTGCCGGCCGGCACGTTCGCGTACTCGAGCAGGTCCAGCGCCTCGAGCGTGCCGCGGGTGCCGAGGTTGACGGCCAGCATGAGCTCGGCGCCGACCCGCTCCAGCCACGCGGCGAACTCGTGCAGCCCGACCTCGTTGGTCTCCGTGCTGTGCCAGGCGAGGTTGAGCCGGACGGGGCGCTGGTCCCGCGGCCCCACGCTGTCCTCCCACCGGAAGCCGGAGACGAAGTTCCCGCCGGGGTACCGGACCGTGGTCACCCCCAGCTCCCGGACCAGGTCGACCACGTCCCGGCGGAAGCCGTCCTCGTCGGCCTGCGGGTGCCCCGGCTCGTGGATGCCGCCGTACACGCCGCGTCCCATGTGCTCGACGAACGCGCCGAAGAGCCGGCGGGACACCGGGCCCACCGGTCGCGCCGGGTCGACGGCGAGGCGTGCGCGCAGCATCAGACCCCCCGCGCCCCGAGCACGCCGCCCAGCCAGGCCAGCTGTGCCCGCTGCTGGAAGGCCTGCCCGCCCTCGTGGTCGTTGAACGGGTAGACCTCGATCTCCTTGGGCCCGCCGTAGGCGGCGTACGCCGCGAAGACCGTCGACGGCGGGCAGATCTCGTCCATGAGCGCGACGGAGAACAGGGCCGGCGCGGACGCCCTGCGGCCGAGGACCGCGCCGTCGAAGTACGACAGCGTCCGGAAGACGCGGTCCACGTGGTCGCGGTGGGCCCCGAGGTACCGGGAGATCTCGGCGTACGGGTCGCCGGCGGCGATGCGCGCCGCCCGGGGGAAGTCGCAGAGGAACGGCACGTCGGGCATGACCGCCCGCACCCCGTCGGCGAGCGCGGCGACGGCCAGGGCGATCCCGCCGCCCTGGCTGATGCCGGTCACCGCGACCCGCTCGCCGTCGACCTCCGGGTGGCTCCGGAGCACCTCGAGCGCCCTCGTCGCGTCGGTGTAGACGCGCCGGTAGTAGTAGTCCTCCGGTGCGAGCACGCCGCGGGTCGTGAACCCGGGCTGCGCGGCGGCGGAGCCGACCGGGTCGCCGGTGCTCCCCACGGCCCAGCCGCTCCCCTGGCCGCGGGTGTCGACGACGAGCTGCGCGTACCCCGCCGACGCCCAGAGGACGTGCTCGTGGGGCAGTCCCCGCCCGCCGTTGTAGCCCTGGAACTGGACGACCCCGGGCAGCGGGCCGTCCCCGCGCAGCGCACGGGCGGGCAGGTGCAGCCAGGCGCGGACCTCCGACCCGCCGGAGCCGGCGAAGGACACGTCCTGGGTCTCGACGGTCAGCAGCCCGCCGTCGACCGGCGTGCAGGACACGTCCAGCGGCCGCTCGGCCGCCTCGGCCAGGGTCGCCGCCCAGAAGTCCCAGAGGTCGTCCGGGGCCGGGAGCTCCGGGCGGTAGCGCCGGAGCTCCTCCAGCGGGAGGTCGGTCTGCGGCATCAGGCCCCGCTCCGCCGGACGACGCTCTCGGGGTGCAGCCGGCGGTCGACGCCGACGGTGCGGCGGCCGCCGGTGAGGGTGAACGGCAGCACCTCCCGCACGTCGGCGCTGGAGGCGCCCACCCGCAGCTCCACCTGGCCCGGCTCGACGATCCGCGCGCCGTCACGCCCGGTGAAGGAGGTGAGGTCGGCGTGCAGGGTGAACCGCACGGTCGCGCCGGTCCCCGCCGGGAGGTCGACCCGCCGGGCGGCGAGGAGGGCCTGCACCGGGCGGACCACCTCGGCCACGGGGTCGTGCAGGTAGACCTGCACCACCTCGGTGACCTCGCGGTCGGTGTCGTTGCGGAGCTCGACCTCCACCTCGGCGGTGCCGTCGGTGTCCCACTCCGGCCCGCCGACCGCGCGGACGCCGGCCCAGGTGGCGGCGCCGTAGCCCAGCCCGTGCCCGAAGGGGAACAGCGGGGTCGGGTCCACCGTGCTCACGTCGGTGCGCCGGCTCAGGGGTGCGGCGAGGTAGGTCGCCGGCTGGCTGCTCCCCGCGCGCGGGAAGCTCACCGGCAGCCGGCCCGACGGGGACACCCGCCCGCTGAGGACGTCGGCCACCGCCGGCCCGCCCTCCTCGCCCGGGAAGAACCCGCAGACCACGGCGGCGAGCCGGTCGACCTGGCGCGACAGCTCGTAGGGGCGCCCGACGAGCAGGACCAGCACGACCGGCTTCCCGGTCGCGAGCAGGGCCTCGAGCAGCTCCTCCTGGCGGCCGGGCAGCCGCAGGTCGACCGCGTCGCAGCCCTCCCCCGAGGTGCCGTTGCCGAACAGGCCGGCCTGGTCACCGAGCACGGCGACGCAGACGTCGGCGTCGGCCGCGGCGCGCGCGGCGGCCGCGATGCCCTCGTCGTCGCCGCCCAGCACCGGGCAGCCCTCGGCGACCACGACGTCGAACGCCTCCGGAGCCGCCC
Organism: Geodermatophilus sp. SYSU D00700; assembly: GCF_054050255.1. Lineage (NCBI taxonomy): Bacteria > Bacillati > Actinomycetota > Actinomycetes > Geodermatophilales > Geodermatophilaceae > Geodermatophilus > Geodermatophilus sp. SYSU D00700. Next base: position 153,026 of record NZ_JBJGZA010000005.1, read on the forward strand.
GCAGCGCGTCGGCGAGCGTCGGGATGTCGACGCCCACGGGCACGTCGGGGTGGTGCACCCCGACGTGCATCGGGAAGGAGTAGCAGCCCAGCATCGCCTGCGCGGTGTCGGCGCGGGGACCCACCACCGCCAGGCGCAGCCCCGCCCGCAGCGGCAGCGTCCCGTCGTTGGCCAGCAGCACCACCGAGCGGCGGGCGAGCTCCCCGGCGACGGCCCGGGACTCCGCGGAGTCGAGGTCGACCGCGCCGTCGACGACGGCCGGCGAGTCCGGCGACCAGTCGGGGTCGAGCAGGCCCAGCTCGCACTTCTGCAGCAGCACCCGGCGCAGCGCCCGGTCCACCAGGCCCTCGTCGACGGCCCCGCCGCGCACCGCCTCGACCAGCGGCTGGCCGTAGCAGGCCACGGTCGGCAGCTCCACGTCGATGCCGGCCTCGAGGGCGCGCGCGGCCGCCTCCGCCGGCGACCCGGCGACGCCGTGCAGGGTCTGCAGGAAGGCGATGGAGAAGTAGTCGGCGACCACGGTGCCGGTGAACCCGTAGGTCTCCCGCAGCAGGGTCGTGAGCAGCGCCGGGTCCGCCGCCGCGGGCACGCCGTCGACGTCGGTGTAGGAGTTCATCACCGAGCGGGCACCGGCCCGCAGCGCCATCTCGAACGGCGGGAGGAGCACGTCGGCGATCTCCCGGGGCCCGGCGGAGACGGGCGCGAGGTTGCGCCCCGCCCGCGAGGCGGAGTAGCCGACGAAGTGCTTGAGGGTGGCCACGATGCCGCTGGACTGCAGGCCGCGGACGTAGGCGCTGCCGATGGTGCCGACCAGGTGCGGGTCCTCGCCGATGGTCTCCTCGACCCGACCCCAGCGCAGGTCGCGGGCGACGTCGAGCACCGGGGCGAGCCCCTGGTGGACGCCGAGCCGGCGCATGCCCTGCCCGATCAGCGCGCCCATGCGCTCGACGAGGTCCGGGTCGAAGCTGGCTCCCCAGCACAGCGGCGAGGGGAACGCGGTCGCGGTCCACGCCGCGAGCCCGGTGAGGCACTCCTCGTGCACCAGGGCGGGGATCCCGTGGCGCCCGGCGGCCGTGATCGCCCGCTGGCTCTCCGCGAGGCCCTTGGCCCCCACCAGCGGGTCGACCGGCGCGGTGCCGAACGGGCGGGTCAGCTGCCCGAGCCCGCTGCGGATCAGCTCCTCCCAGTCCACCGGCGCGGCGGCCATCTCGTGCTGGTGCGGCGCGACCTCGCCCGCGGTCGCGTCGATGCCCACCCAGACGCCGTAGAGCTGGGCGACCTTCTCCTCCAGCGTCATGCGCCGGATCAGGTCCGCCACCCTGTCCCGGGCGGGCAGGTCGGTGTCGCGCCAGGGCGCCTGCTGGGTGTTCCTGCCGGTGTCGTCGTTGGTGCCCATGCTGTGGGGAGTCCGTCCTGTCTCGTGCGTTGCTGGTGCGGCCGGGTGGTGCGGCGGTCAGGCCAGGGTGACCTCCGACAGCGGCGCGTCCGGCCGCAGCCGCCACGACGCGGAGCGGTCGCCCACCGACACCGTGTAGTCGCCGGCCCACCCCCGCACGGCGACCCGGCCCTCGGCGTCGGTCCGCAGCCGGGTCGGCGCGAGCCACCACTCGTCCTTGACCAGGCCCCGCAGGGCGTCGTAGGCCGGCTTGGGGGTGCCGTCGGCCCGCACCAGTCCCGCGGGGGCGCCGAGCCAGGCCCCCCGGTCGGTGATCCCCCAGTAGGTCACGGCCTCGACCGCGGGGTGGGACAGCAGCGTCCGGTAGTGGCGGACGATCTCGTCGGCCTGCCGCTGCTCGCCCTCGGGGGTCGAGGGCCACTCGTCGACCTGGTGGTCGTTGAGGTCGACGATCTCCGGGGGCATCAGGTCGCCGGACACCAGCGTCGTCTCGGTCCAGTGCAGCGGAAGGCCGTAGCGGGCGAACCGCTCGAGGACCTCCTGCGTCCGCTCCTCGCCCCAGTAGCCCTGGTGCATGTGGCTCTGCAGCCCGATCGCGTCGACCTGCACGCCGGCCTCGAGCACCCCCTCGACCAGGCACTCGTACGCCGTCGAGAGGTTGAAGTCGTTGAGCACGAGGGTCGTCGCCGGGTTCGCCCGGCGGGCCTCCTCGAAGGCCAGGCGGATGGTCGGGATGCGGCCGATGCGGCGGCTCAGCCGGGTGATCGCGTTCTGCCGGTCCTCGTTCGCGAACACCGGCATGATCACGACCTCGTTGATCGCGTCCCACGTGTCCACCAGGCCCGCGAAGGACGTGACCTCGCGCCGGACCCGCGCCCGCACGATCTCCTCGACCTCGTCGTCGGAGTACTCCACCAGCCAGTCCGGGGCGAGCGTGTGCCAGACCAGCGGGTGGCCCTTGACGGACACGCCCCGGTCGCGGAACCACGCGGCCGCCGCCTGCAGGCGCCGGGTGTCGGGCTGCCCCTCGACCGGCTCGAAGCCGGCCCAGTAGAACGGCAGGGTCGCGGTGTTGAACACGTCCAGCCAGAGGTCCTCGAGCCGCTCGGCCGCCTCCGGGTCGGCTCCGCCGAAGACGTTCTCGCGCCCCTCGCCGTGCTCGCCGTTGGCCAGCCCGACGAAGTCGAAGCCGATGTTGCCGAAGGCGACGTCGTGCCGGACCTGCTCGACCAGCACGTCCGTGTCGGGGCAGGGCGAGCCGTCGGCGGAGCGCACGATGACGGTGCCCTCGATGCGGCGGACGGCGTCCGTAGATGTGGAACAGGTCACGAGGAAATCGTTATCGACAACGATTGACAGCGCAAGTCCCGGCTGCGACCTTCGTTGGTGTGTTCCACGCCACCGCGGCGTGCGAAGGACGAAGGAGTCAGACATGCGGCGTTCGGGACGAGCAGCCCTCTCGGTGCTGTGCAGCAGCGCGGTGCTGCTGACGGCCACTGCCTGCGGCGGTGGCGACAGCAGCGCCTCCGGGGGCGACGACAACACGATCACCTGGTGGCACAACTCGAACAACGAGCCCGGCAAGGGCTACTACGAGCAGGTGGCCGCCGACTTCGAGGAGGCCAACCCCGGCGTCGAGGTCGAGGTCGTCGCCATGGCCCACGAGGACATGGTCGACAAGCTCGAGGCGGCGTTCCAGAGCGGCGACGTGCCGGACGTCTACATGGAGCGCGGCGGCGGTGAGCTCGCCGACCACGTGGAGGCCGGCATGGTCCGCGACCTGTCCGAGGACGCGGCCGAGGAGATCGAGAAGATCGGCGGCCAGGTGTCGGGCTGGCAGGTCGAGGACCAGACCTACGCGCTGCCGTTCTCCGTCGGCGTCGTGGGCTTCTGGTACAACACCGAGCTCTTCCAGCAGGCGGGCATCACGGCGCCGCCGACCACGATGGAGGAGCTGGCCTCCACCATCGAGACCCTCAAGGGCGCCGGCATCACGCCGATCTCGCTCGGCGCGGGCGACAAGTGGCCGGCCGCCCACTACTGGTACTACACGGCGGTGCGCGCCTGCTCCGAGGACGTGCTGACCGACGCCGTCACCAGCCTCGACTTCTCCGACCCGTGCTTCGTCCAGGCGGGCGAGGAGCTCGAGTCGCTGATCGGCACCGAGCCCTTCAACCCCGGCTTCCTGACGACGCCGGCGCAGGAGGGTGCCACCTCGGCCTCCGGCCTGCTCGCGACCGGGCAGGTCGCGATGGAGCTGACCGGCCACTGGGAGCCCGGCGTCATGCAGGGCCTCACCGAGGACGGCCAGGGCCTCGGCGACAAGACCGGCTGGTTCCCGTTCCCGGCGGTCCAGGGCGGCGAGGGTGACCCCGACGCCCAGCTCGGTGGTGGCGACGCGTGGGCGGTCTCGCAGGAGGCTCCCGACGCGGCGGTCGACCTCGTGAAGTACCTGCTCTCCGACGAGGTGCAGACCGGCTTCGCCGAGAACGACATGGGTCTGCCGACGAACCCCGCCGCCGCGGGCGCCGTCTCCGACCCGGCCCTCGCCCAGCTGCTCGAGGTCCGCGACGCGGCGCCGTACGTGCAGCTCTACTTCGACACCGCCTTCGGGGCCTCCGTCGGCGGTGCGATGAACGACGCGATCGCCCTGATGTTCGCCGGCGAGGCGACGCCGCAGGACATCGTGGACCAGACCCAGCAGGCCGCCGACCAGGAGCAGTGATCCGACCATGACCTCCCAGGGCGCCGTCACGGCGGCGGACCCGGGGGCAGCGGTCACCCGGCGCGCGGACGCGCGCCGGGTGTCCGGCCGGTCCCCCGGTGGGACCGGCCGCCCCCGTCGCGACAGGGGCCGCAAGCGCCTGGAGATCCTCTTCTTCGTGGCGCCGGCCCTGGCGCTGATGGCCGTCTTCGTCGTCTACCCGGTCTTCTCCGCGGCCCGGATGTCGTTCTACCGCTGGAAGGGCTTCGGCCCGATGGTGGACTTCGTCGGCCTGGAGAACTACGCCCGCGTGCTGGCCGACGACGTCTTCACCGACGCGGTGGTGCACAACTTCCTCATCGTCTTCGCGTCGATCCTCGTGCAGCTGCCGCTGGGGCTGGCGCTGGCGCTGCTGCTCAACCGCCGCATCCGCGGGCGGGGGCTGCTGCGGACGATCATCTTCGTCCCGTACGTCCTCGCCGAGGTCATCGCCGGCGTCGTGTGGTTCCAGCTGCTGCAGCCCCGGTCCGGACTCCTCGAGACCATGCTGAGCTCGGTGGGGATCCCGGTCCCCGAGCAGGGCTTCCTCGGCACCCCCGACCTGGCGCTGGCCACGGTCTTCGTGGTGCTCACGTGGAAGTACCTGGGTCTGGCCGTGCTGCTGTTCCTGGCCGGCCTGCAGGGGGTCCCCGACGAGCTCTCCGAGGCCGCGCAGCTCGACGGCGCCTCGTGGTGGCAGACCCAGCGCCGGATCGCGATCCCGCTGCTCGCGCCGACCATCCGGACCTGGGTCTTCCTGTCCATGATCGGCTCGCTGCAGCTCTTCGACATGGTCTGGATCCTGACCGGCGGCGGGCCGGCGAACGCGACGACCACGATGGCGACCTACCTCGTCAGCCAGGGCACGCAGCGGAGCAACTTCGGCATCGCCGGGGCCGCGTCGGTCGTGCTGTTCCTGATCGGGTTCGCGCTGGCCGTCGCCTACCAGTTCCTGGTGCTGCGCCGCGACACCAAGGCGGACACGTGAACCTGCTGGAGATCCGCGAGAAGGAGGCCCGGTGATGGCACGACGGGCGACGACGTACGGGCGGGGCGGCCCGCTGGTCTACCTGGTGGCGGCCGCCGTCGTGGCGGTCACGCTCGGGCCGGTGCTCTACGGGGCGCTCGGCGGCTTCCGGAGCAACGAGCAGCTGGCGCGCGACCCGGCCGGGCTCCCCGACCCGTGGGTGCTGGACAACTACCGGGGCGTCCTCACCAACCCCGACTTCTGGACCTACGCGCTGAACTCGACGGTGGTCGCGCTCATCACCACGGCGGTGGCGGTGCTCGCCGGCGTGATGGCCGCCTACCCCCTGGCGCGCTACCAGTTCCGGTTCCGTGAACCGCTGTTCCTGGTGTTCGTCCTGGGGCTGCTCTTCCCGGCGGCCGTGGCCATCGTCCCGCTGTTCATCCTCGTGACGCGGGACCTGCAGCTGGGCAACACCTGGTGGGGGATCGCCCTGCCGCAGGCGGCGTTCGCGCTGCCGACGACGGTGGTGATCCTGCGGCCGTTCCTGATGGCGTTGCCGAAGGAGGTCGAGGAGGCGGCCATGCTCGACGGCGCCTCCCGGGTCGGCATCTTCTGGCGGATCGCGCTGCCGCTGTCGATGCCCGGCCTGGTCACCGTCGGCGTCCTGGCCTTCGTCGCCTCGTGGAACGCCTACCTGCTGCCGCTCCTGCTGCTCCAGGGGGACATGCGCACCCTCCCGCTGGGCGTGGCCGACTACTCGACCGAGCACTCGGCCGACACCGCGGGGGTCCTGGCGTTCACGACCATCGCGATGATCCCCGCGCTGATGCTGTTCCTCGCCATGCAGCGGCGCATCGTCAGCGGGCTCCAGGGGGCGGTGAAGGGCTGAGCCGGCTCGGCCCGGAGCCGCCGCGAGGACGGCTCCGGGCCGGGCCCGCCACCACCGATGTCCCAGCCGATGTCCTGGACAGCGCAGCCCCCTCCTCTGGCACTGTGACCACCGAGGGCCTGACCGAGAAGAGGACCATGGAACTCGATGCCCCCCGGGACGACGTCGTCGGCCCGGGACTCGTGGTGGGACCGGGAGAGGGACCGGCCACCGCGGACTCCCCGCTGCCGGCCCCCCGCGGCCGGGTGACGATGCAGCAGGTGGCCGCGGAGGCCGGCGTCTCGATCTCCACCGTCTCCAAGGTCATCAACGGCCGGTACGGCGTCTCCGCCGAGACCGTCGACCACGTGACCCGGGTCATCACCCGGCTCGGCTACGAGGCGAGCCTCGTCGCGCGGAGCCTGCGCAACCGCCGGACCAACGTCGTCGGCGTCCTCGTCATGGACTTCGAGCCCTTCAGCACCGAGGTCCTCAAGGGGGTCGCCGACGGGATCCACGGCTCCGGCTACGAGCTGATCGCCTACTCCGCCGGCGGGCACGTCGAGGCGCGGGTGGGCTGGGAGCGCCGGTCGCTGTCCCGGCTGATGGGCAGCCTCGTCGACGGCGCCGTCCTCGTCACCCCGACGGTGACCGACGTGCAGTCCGACGGACCGGTGGTGGCGGTCGACCCGCACACCGGTCCCGCCGGGCTGCCCTCGGTCGCCGCCGACAACCTGCAGGGCGCCCGGCTCGGCGTGGAGCACCTGATCGGGCTGGGGCACACCCGCATCGGCACGATCACGGGGCGCTCGGACCTGCTGTCCGCGCAGCAGCGGGAGCAGGGCTACCGCGAGGCGCTCGCCGCCGCGGGGCTGCCCGTGGACGAGGCGCTGGTGCGGTCCGGCGGCTTCGACCCGGAGATCGCCCGGAAGGCCGCCCACGAGCTGCTCACGCACCCGTCCCCGCCGACCGCGGTCTTCGCGGCGAACGACCTCTCGGCGCTGGCGACCCTCGAGGTCGCGGCCGAGCTCGGCGTGGACGTGCCGCGCCGGCTCTCGGTCGTGGGCTTCGACGACATCCCGGAGTCCGCGCTCGCCGATCCCCCGCTCACCACGGTGCAGCAGCCGATCCGGCAGATGGGCAGGGAGGCCGCGGAGATGCTCCTCGCCCTCATCTCCGGCGAGGAGCTCCCCCGCCGGCACCGCACCCTGACGACCTCCCTGCTCCGGCGGGCGTCCACCGCCCCGCCGGGCCCGGCGTCCTGACCGGTCCGGGGTCCCTGCGTCAGAGCCCGACGAGCTCCTCGAGCGCGCCGACCTCCTGGCGGGTGAGCCGGCGGATCGAGCCGCTGCGCATCCGCTGCAGCGAGATCGGGCCGACGGCGGTGCGGGTGAGCCGGGAGACCGGCAGGTCCACCGCGGCCAGCAGCCGCCGCACGATGTGCTTGCGGCCCTCGTGCAGCACGACCTCCACCACCGACTGCCCGGCGTGGGTGTCGACCACCCGGAAGGAGTCGACCCGCACCGGGCCGTCCTCCAGCTCGATCCCGGCGCGCAGCCTGCGGTGCAGGTCGCGCCGGACCGACCCCGACACCTGCGCGAGGTAGGTCTTGCGCACCTCGTAGCTGGGGTGGGCCAGCCGGTGGGCGAGCTCGCCGTCGTTGGTGACCAGCAGCAGGCCCTCGGTGTCCTGGTCGAGCCGGCCCACGTGCACCAGGCCGGGCGCGAGGTCGCCGACGATGTCGCCGACGGTGGGCCGGGCGCGGTCGTCGCTCATCGCGGTGATCACCCCGGCGGGCTTGTTCAGCGCGTAGGTGACCCGGTCGTCGCGCAGCTCGATCCGTTGCCCGTCGACGGCGATCCTGTCCCTGGCCGGGTCGACCCGCATGCCCTGCACGGTGACGACCGCGCCGTTCACGCTGATCCGCCCGCGGTCGATCATGTCCTCGCAGACCCGCCGCGAGCCGACGCCGGCGCGGGCGAGCACCTTCTGCAGCCGCTCCCCCTCGCGCTCGGGGCTCGCGGAGGGCGCCCGGTCGCCGGGGTGGGCGGGAGCGAGCTCCATCTGCTCCGACCAGCCCTCCCCGCCGGGGGTGCCGGGGAGGTCGTCGGGATGCGCTGCGGTGTCCATCCCCTCCAGTCTCCCACCCCGCGGGCGGACGCCGGTCGCCGCGACCGGGCGGGCGCCGGGTCAGCCCTCGGGGGTCTCCCGGGCGACGTCGGCCGCGTCGGGCAGCAGCGGCGCGAGCGGCGGCAGCTCGTGCAGGCCGGTCAGCCCGAGCCGCTCGAGGAACAGCGGCGTCGTCCCGTAGAGGCCGCCGCCGCTGTCGGGGTCGGTGCCCACCTCGGTGACCAGGCCGCGGGAGAGCAGCGTGCGCATGACCCCGTCGACGCCGACGCCGCGGATCGCCGACACCCGCGCCCGGGTCACCGGCTGCCGGTAGGCGATGACGGCGAGGGTCTCCAGCGCCGCCTGGGTGAGCCGGCTGCGCGTGGCGCCGGTCAGGTGGCGCTCGACGACGGGCGCGAAGTCCTCGCGGGTGTAGAGGCGCCACCCCTCCCCCGCCCGGCGCAGCACGATGCCCGACCGGCGCTCGTCGTAGCCGGTGGCGAGCTCGGTCAGCGCGGTGCGCACCCGGGGGACCGCGACGCGCAGCGCGGCGGCGAGCGTCGCCTCGTCCACCGGGCCGTCGGCGACGAACAGCAGCGCCTCCAGGCCGCCGCGCAGCTCGTCGGGGTCGAGCTCCTCCGCCGGCTCCTCCGCCGGCTCCGGCTCGGGTCCGGGCTCCGGCTCGGGCATCCCCGGCAGGACCATCGGCTCGTCCGGCACCGGCGGGACGTCGTCGGCCGGCGGCGCGGGGCGCTCGGCCACCCGGGCGGCCAGCTCCGCGGCGACGGCGTCCCACACGGCGGGGTCGGCGTCGGGCCGGTCGGCGGCCTCCTCGCGGGTGGCCGCCAGCTCCGCGGCCAGCGCCTCCCACGAGACGGGACCGCGCTCCTCCGGCCCGGTCACGACGCGACCCGCCCGTCGTCGGCCGCCCCGCCGAGGTCGGCCACCGCGGCGACCGTGGCCGGCCCCGTCCAGCGCACGTGCAGCTCGCCCAGCGGGGTGAGCTGGGTGAAGGTGACCCGCTGCTGCCGGTAGAGCTCGAGCAGCGCGAGGAAGCGGGCCACGACCTCCAGCGTGGAGGCGCAGTCCCCGGTGAGGGCGCGGAAGGTCACGGTGCCCGCACCGAGCAGCGCCGAGCGGACGGCGAGCAGCTGCTCGGCGACGCTGACCGGCGGCGCGTGCAGGTGGGTGACCCCCACCGTCGGCGGCTCCTTCGGCGTGAGCGCCCGCGCGGCGAGCGCGGCGAACCGCTCGGGTGTCACGCCGAGCAGCACCTCGGGCAGCGCCGCGGCGAACCGCGGCTCCAGCGGCGCCTCGCGCGGGTGCCGGCGGACGGCGACCGCCTCCCGCTCGCGCAGCACCGCGGCGGCCTCCTTGTACGCCCGGTACTGCAGCAGCCGGGCGAAGAGCAGGTCGCGGGCCTCGAGCAGCTCGAGGTCCTCCTCGTCCTCGATCTCCGCGGCCGGCAGCAGCCGGGCGGCCTTGAGGTCGAGCAGCGTGGCCGCGACGACGAGGAACTCGCTGGCCTGGTCGAGGTCGAGCTCGTCGCCGAGCGCCCGCAGGTGGGCGATGAACTCGTCGGTGACCACCGACAGCGCGATCTCGGTGACGTCGAGCTGGTGGCGGCCGATCAGCTGGAGCAGCAGGTCGAACGGGCCCTCGAAGTTGGTGAGCCGCACGGTGAAGCGGCCGGCGTCGGCCGGCTCCGGCGCGGTCACGACCGCGCGCGCTTCTCCGCTCACGGAGGGCAAGGGTATGCCCCCGCCCGCCTCAACCCTTGAGGCGGCGCACCAGGACGGAGTCCTCGCCGTTCTCGGCCAGGTCGGCGAGCAGCACCGACACCGCCTCGCGGACGATCCGGCCGCGGTCGGCGGCGACGCCGTGCTCCGCCCGCAGCGACAGCCGCGCGCTCTCCAGCGCCAGCAGGTCCTCGGCGGAGATGTAGACGGTGATCTTCTCGTCGTGCCGGGTCCGGCCGGCGCCGCTGGCGCGGGCGGCCTTGCCGCGGGTGCGGGCCCCGGGCGCCGGCGCGGGCGGCGGCGCCGGGGCGCGGAACGCGGCCAGCGGGTCGGCGGGGGCGCCGCCGGGCACCAGCGTCAGCGACGCCGGCTGCTCGGGCTCCGGCCCGGCCGCCGCCCGGCGGGACGTGCGCAGCGCCGAGGACGCCGCCGTGGAGCTCAGCGGAGTCAGCTCGGTGACCTCTGCCGCCGGCGGGGTGTCGGTGCGCCGGAACAGCTCGTCGGCACCCGGCAGCACGGGTCGACGTGTCACAGGGAGATGACCTCCTTCGCCAGGTCGCGGTAGGCGGCCGCACCCGAGGAGGTCGGCGCCCAGGTGGTGATGGGCTGACCGGCGACGGTGGTCTCCGGGAAGCGCACGGTGCGGTGGATGACGGTCTGGAAGACGGTGTCGCCGAATGCCTCGACGACGCGGCTGAACACCTCGCGGCAGTGCACGGTCCGCGAGTCGTACATCGTGGCGAGGATGCCGTCGATCTCCAGCTCCGGGTTGAGCCGCTCCTTGACCTTGTCGATGGTGTCCACCAGCAGCGCCACGCCGCGCAGCGAGAAGAACTCGCACTCCAGCGGGATCACCACGCCGTGCGCCGCGGTCAGGGCGTTGACGGTGAGCAGGCCCAGCGAGGGCTGGCAGTCGATGAGGACGTAGTCGTACTCGTCGCGCACCGAGTCCAGCTTGCGCAGCAGGGTCTGCTCGCGGGCGACCTCGCTGACCAGCTGCACCTCGGCGGCCGACAGGTCGATGTTGCTCGGGACCAGGTCCAGGCCGGGCACGTCGGTGCCCACGCGGACGTCGGCCAGCGTCGTGTGGCGCTCCATGAGGGCGTTGTAGATGGTGCGGTCCAGCTGCTGCGCCGGCACGCCCAGGCCGACCGACAGCGCGCCCTGCGGGTCGAGGTCGACCAGCAGCACCCGGCGGCCGTACTCCACCAGCGAGGCGCCCAGGTTGATCGTCGACGTCGTCTTGCCGACGCCGCCCTTCTGGTTGCACATCGCGATGACGCGGGCCGGCCCGTGCCGCTCGAGGGGCGGGGGCTCGGGCAGCCGGCGCTGACGCGCGCGGGCCGGGTCCAGCCGCGACGCGGCCGCCCCCATCTCCCCGCCGTCGGCCGGGAGTGCGAGCGCCTGACCGGCCACATCCCCTCGGATCGCCATGAGTGCCCACTCCTCCGTGCTCCCCCGCGGTGCCGGCCGTGGTCGGCCGGCCCGGTCCGCTCGGGACGGGCACGACGGTAGGGAGATCACCTGCACCGATCCACGGGACACGCCGCCGCTGGCGGAAGTTGCCGGTGGCCTCCGGCTACTGCTCGGTAACGCCGGGCAGATGGTGACAACCGGGACGGTTCCGGCTCGTCAGGAGAGCGCGCGCGGGTGGCTGCCGGCGTAGACCTCGCGCAGCTTGTCGACGGTGACCAGCGTGTACACCTGCGTCGTGGTCACCGAGGCGTGGCCGAGCAGTTCCTGCACCACGCGCACGTCGGCGCCGCCGTCGAGCAGGTGGGTGGCGAAGGAGTGCCGCAGGGTGTGCGGGGAGACGTGCGCGACGAGCGAGGCGTCCCCGGTGCGCTCGGCCGCCGAGCGCAGGATCGCCCAGGCGCTCTGCCGCGACAGCGGCCCGCCGCGGGCGTTGAGGAACAGCCGCCCGCCGCGGACGCCGCCGCGTCCCGCCGCCGCCAGCGCCGGGCGGGCGCGGACCAGGTAGTCCTCGACGGCGCGCAGCGCGTAGCTGCCCACCGGGACGATGCGCTCCTTGCCGCCCTTGCCGGCCAGCCGCACCACCGACTGGCCGCGGTCGAGGTCGTCGACGGCCAGGCCCACGGCCTCGGAGATGCGCGCGCCGGTGCCGTAGAGGACCTCCAGCAGCGCCCGGTCGCGCAGCCCGCGCGGGCCCTCCACCGCGCCCGCGGCCTCGATGAGCGCCACCACGGCCTCCACCGGCACCGCCTTGGGCAGCCGCCGCGCCGGCGCCGGCGGCCGCACCTCCGCGGCGACGTCGCCGGGCACCAGCCCGTCGAGCAGCGCGAAGCGGTGCAGCCCCCGGACGGCGACGACGGCGCGCGCGGCCGACGTCGCCGACAGCGGCGGGTGCTCCTCGTCGCCGGCGCGCAGCGCGGCGAGGAAGCCCGCGACGTCGCTCTCGGCGACCTCCCCGAGCCCGCGCACGCCGGCCGCGGCGAGGTGGGCGGTGTAGCGGCGCAGGTCGCGGCGGTAGGAGGCGATCGTGTTGGCGGCCAGCCCGCGCTCGACGGCGAGGTGGTCGAGGTAGCCCCCGACCACCCGCTCGACGTCGGTGTCCCGCGCGGGCGTGCCGGCCGGCGGTGCGACGGTCAGGGCAGGACCTCCTCCCACGGCACGGCGGTCATCCCGTGCGCCTCGGCCACCTCCGGCAGCACGACCTGCCCGGCGACGACGTTGACGCCGTGGGCCAGGGCCGGGTCGGCGGTGACCGCCGCCCGCGTCCCCTTCTCGGCCAGCGCCATGACGTAGGGCAGCGTCACGTTGGTCAGCGCGTGCGTGGAGGTGTTCGGGACCGCACCGGGCATGTTCGCCACGCAGTAGAACACCGACTCGTGCACCCGGAAGGTCGGGTCGTCGTGTGTCGTGGGCCGGCTGTCCTCGAAGCAGCCGCCCTGGTCGACGGCGATGTCGACGAGCACCGAGCCCGGCTTCATCCGCGACACCAGCTCGTTGCTCACCAGCGTGGGGGCCTTCGCGCCGGGCACGAGCACCGCCCCGATGACCAGGTCGGCGTCGAGGACGGCGCGCTCGACCTCGTAGGCGTTGGAGGTCACCGTCTGCAGGTGACCGCGGTAGATGCTGTCGGCGGCGCGCAGCTTGTCGATGTCCCGGTCCAGGACGACGACCTCGGCCTGCATGCCCAGGGCGATGGTGGCGGCGTTCATGCCCGACACCCCGGCGCCGATGACGACGACCTTGGCCGCGTAGACGCCGGACACCCCGCCGAGCAGGACCCCGCGCCCGCCGTGCGCCCGCTCGAGGCTGTGCGCGCCGACCTGCGGCGCCATCCGCCCGGCGACCTCGCTCATCGGCGCCAGCAGCGGCAGCGCGCCGTTCGCCGTCTGCACGGTCTCATAGGCGATCGCGGTGGTGCCGGAGGTGACCAGCGCGTCGGTGCACTCCTTGGACGCCGCCAGGTGCAGGTAGGTGAACAGCGTCTGTCCCGCCCGCAGCCGGGAGTACTCCTCGGCGATCGGCTCCTTGACCTTGAGCAGCAGGTCGGCGTCGGCCCAGACGTCGTCGGCGCTCGGCACGATCCGGGCGCCGGCGGCGGTGAAGTCGGCGTCGGGGATCGACGAGCCCTCGCCCGCCCCCTGCTCGACGAGCACGGTGTGCCCGGCACGGGTCAGCTCGGTGACACCGGCCGGGGTCAGCGCGACCCGGTACTCCCTGTTCTTGACCTCTCGGGGCACCCCGACGTGCATGGTGGTCCACTCCTGTCGCTGCGGCCGGGCCGAGGTCGTCGGTCCCGCGCCTGTCGTCGGGCGTCCCCGGTGGAGGTGCCCCTCACCGGACCCTAGCCAGCGCCCGTGCTGCCGTCAGTGCGCGGAGCGCCGACGATGGCTCGGGTAGTGGCCGGGTCACCCCTGCGGAGGAGGAACACCCCGATGCGCCTGTACGCCTCGCGCCCCGACCGCCGGCTGGGCCAGGTGCTAGCCGACGCCGGCATGGTCGCGTGGCTGGTGCTGTGGGTGCTGGTCGCCCGGGTGGTGCACGACGCGGTGCTGGTCCTGGCCGAGCCCGGGCAGGCGGTGGAGGACCTCGGCGCCTCGGTGGCCGAGGACATGGGCTCGGCGGCGTCGGCGGCCGAGGACGTCCCGGTGGTCGGCGACGAGCTGTCCGCGCCGCTGGAGTCCCTCGGCGACGCGGCCGGCTCGGTCAGCGGCGCCGGGCAGGCCGCGCAGGACGCCGTCGCCACGCTGGCGACCGTGCTCGCCGTCGTCCTGGTGGTGCTGCCGGTGGGCTGGCTGCTGGCGCGCTGGCTGCCGTGGCGGCTGCGCTGGGTGCGGGAGGCCTCGGCGGTGTCCCGGCTGCTGCGCGGCGCCGACCCCGACCTGGAGCTGCTGGCCGCCCGGGCGGTGGCCACCGCTCCCCTGCCCCGGCTGGCGGCGCTGCCGCCGGGCACCGGGGCGGCCTGGCGGGCCGGCGACCCGGCGGCGGTGCGCGTGCTGGCCGGGCTCGAGGCCGGCCGGCTGGGGCTGCGGCTGCCGGTGCCCGACGGCGTCGGGTCGGGCGCCACCGCACCGGCGCCCCCGCGCTCGGGTTGAGACCGGCGCCCCGGGTGCCGAAGTCCCTGCCGATCCGGGAGGTGTCGGTGGGACGAGCGGGACGAGGGGCGTCGAGGTCGCGGCGACGGCGGCGGGGCCCGTCGGCGGGCGGGATCGCCGGCCGGGTGACCGTGGTCGCGGCCCTGGGCCTGGTGACGCTGTCGGCGCCGGCCACCGAGATCGCCGCCGAGGTGAGCGCGTCGTGGGCGCCGTTCCGCGCCGCCGGCACCACCGCCCGCCCGCAGCCGGCGCTGGCCGCGGCCGCCCCGCCGGCGGTCGCCGCCGTGCCGGAGCCGGCCGTCGAGCCCCCCGCGCTCGCGCTGCCGGTGCCGCGGCGGCTGGAGGTCGAGCTGCCGCCGCCGATGGTGCCGCGCGGGCAGCCGCTGCAGGTCACGCCGCCGCCGGCCGAGTGCGGCGGCTACGGCAACCCCCGGCAGATCACGCCCGGCGTGGTGCCCGGGCCGGGGTCGGCGACGGTGACCTGGCAGGCCGACGGCCGCGACGACGTGCGGGGCTACCGGGTCACCGCGGTCAGCCAGCAGCTGGTGACCGGGGAGCAGCCCGCGCCGCCGCGGGTCGACGTCGCCCAGCGCGACGACTGCGGCGAGGTGCGCGCGGTGCTCGGCGGCCTGACCCCGGGCGCGCCCTACGTGTTCTGGCTCGAGGAGGCGCTGCTCGATGCCGACACCGGCGTCGTCGAGTACGTGCAGGTCGGCTCGTCGAGCGCGGTCGTCGTCGGCTGACCGCCGATCTCGTGCGTCGAGATCGCGCGATCTCGGCCGCGACACGCCGTCCCGCGCGCCGAGATCACGTGATCTCGACAGAGGTCGTCAGGTGGCGTCGACGGGGCGCAGCGTCGTCCCGGCCGCGCGGTGCTGGGCGGCGGCCAGCAGCCCGACGACGGCGGCGGAGTTGCGGATCGCCCCGTCGAACACCCGCTGCACCGCCTCCGCCAGCGGCACCCGCTCGACGGTCATGTCGAGCTCCTCGTGCTCGGCGGTGAACCCCTCGGGCAGGTCGGCCTCGGTGAGCCCCTCGGCGAGGTAGACCAGCACCTGCTCGTCGCAGAAGCCGGGCGTGCTGAACGTCGTCGTGAGCAGCGACCACCGGTCGGCGGCCAGCCGCACCTCCTCGGCCAGCTCCCGCTGCGCGGTGGTCAGTGGGGCCTCGCCCTCGGCGTCGCGCAGGCCGGCCGGCAGCTCCCACAGGTAGCCGCCCACCGGGTGCCGGTACTGGCGCAGCAGGACGACCCGGCCCTCGTCGTCGAGCGCGACGACGGCCACCGCGCCGGGGTGCCGGACCACCTCGCGGACGCTGTCGCCCCCGCCGGGCATGGCGACGGTGTCCCTGACCAGGGTGATGACCCGGCCCTCGTAGACCGTCTCGGTGCCCAGCACCCGGTACCCGCCGTCGGCGGCCGGCTCGCCCACCGTCAGATCCCGACCTTCTCGGCCTCGAGGTCGGGCACCGGTAGCCGCGCGGACTCGGCGCGGTCGATGGCCGCCTGCACGAACGCGGCGAACAGCGGGTGCGGCCGGGTGGGCCGGCTCTTGAGCTCAGGGTGGGCCTGGGTGCCGACGAAGAACGGGTGCACCTCGCGCGGCAGCTCGGCGAACTCGACGAGGTGACCGTCGGGCGAGGTGCCGCTGAAGACGAGCCCGGCCTCGCTGAGCCGGTCGCGGTAGGCGTTGGCCACCTCGTAGCGGTGCCGGTGCCGCTCGGTGACCTGGGTCGAGCCGTAGGCGGCCGCGGCCACCGACCCCTTCTGCAGCGCCGCCGGGTAGCTGCCCAGCCGCATGGTGCCGCCGAGGTCGCGCTCGCCGGCGACGACGTCGAGCTGGTCGGCCATCGTGGCGATCACCGGGTCGGGGGTGTCGGGGTCGAACTCCGCGGAGTTGGCGTGCTCGAGGCCGGCCATGTGGCGGGCGTACTCGATGACCATGCACTGCAGGCCCAGGCAGAGGCCCAGGGTCGGGATGCCGTTGGTGCGGCTGTAGCGGATGGCGCCGAGCTTGCCCTCGATGCCGCGCACGCCGAACCCGCCGGGGATGCAGACGCCGTCGACGTCGCCGAGCGCGGCCGCCGCACCCTCGGGGGTCTGGCAGTCGTCGGAGGGCACCCAGCGGATCTGCACGCGGCTGCGGTGGGCGAACCCGCCGGCGCGCAGCGCCTCGGTGACCGACAGGTAGGCGTCGGGCAGGTCGACGTACTTGCCGACCAGGGCGATCGTCACCGTCTGCTTCGGGCGGTGCACCCGGTCGAGCAGGTCGCCCCACACGGTCCAGTCGACGTCGCGGAAGGGCAGGCCGAGCCGGCGGACGACGTAGGCGTCGAGGCCCTCGCGGTGCAGCACCTTGGGGATGTCGTAGATCGACGGCGCGTCGGGGCAGGAGATGACGCCCTCGGCGTCGACGTCGCACATCAGGCTGATCTTGCGCTTGAGGCCGGTGGCGATCTCGCGGTCGGCCCGGCAGACCAGCGCGTCGGGCTGGATGCCGATGTTGCGCAGCGCGGCCACCGAGTGCTGGGTCGGCTTGGTCTTCAGCTCGCCGGAGGGGGCGATGTAGGGCACCAGCGAGATGTGCAGGAAGAAGCAGTTGTCGCGGCCGATCTCGTGGCGCACCTGCCGGGCGGCCTCGAGGAAGGGCAGCGACTCGATGTCGCCGACGGTGCCGCCGATCTCGGTGATGACGACGTCGACGGCGTCCTCGTCGTCGTCACTCTCCCCACCGGCCTCGGCCGCGGCGAGGATGCGCGCCTTGATCTCGTTGGTGATGTGCGGGATGACCTGCACGGTGTCGCCGAGGTACTCCCCGCGCCGCTCCTTGGCGATGACGTCGGAGTACACCTGCCCGGTCGTGACGTTCGACCGCGCGCCCAGGTCGGTGTCGAGGAACCGCTCGTAGTGGCCGACGTCGAGGTCGGTCTCGGCGCCGTCCTCGGTGACGAAGACCTCCCCGTGCTGGAACGGGTTCATCGTCCCGGGGTCGACGTTGAGGTACGGGTCCAGCTTCTGCATGGTCACCCGCAGGCCGCGGGCGGACAGCAGCGCGCCGAGCGAACTGGCCGTCAGGCCCTTGCCGAGAGAGGAGACAACTCCGCCGGTGACGAAGACGAACTTCGTCGGCTGGGAGTTGTGGAGGAGCCCGCGATCACGCATTCCAGACGGTCGACCCACGGGAAACCACCGTAACACGATCGGCCGCTTCGCCCCCGGTGCCACCGGGTGCGTCCCGGCCCGCCGGGGAGGTCGCCGCCAGCGCCACCAGCAGCGGCACCAGCAGCGTCGCGGCCGTCGCGGGCAGCGCCACGCCGGAGTCGTTGACCGCGGCGCCCAGGGCCAGGCTCAGGGCGGTGGCGACCAGCCCCGCGCGCAGCACCGCGACGTCGGCCGGCGCCAGGCCCGAGCCGCCCTCGCGCAGCAGGCCGGGGCCGCGCAGCCAGGCCGGCCGGCGCCCGCGGACCAGCCACAGCGCCGCCACCAGCGCCACCGGCAGCACCCACGCCAGCGCGCTGCCGAGCAGGATGTCGAGGTTGGCCTGGGCCTTGCGGCTGACCACGGTCCACGCCTCGCCGGTGAGCACCTGCTCGACGAAGCGGCCCAGGTGGCTGCGCTGGTCGGCCGGGCGGGTCCAGTCCAGGACCGCGAGCGTGCCGACGGCGAGCACGCCAGCGCCGAGCACCGCGGCCAGCCGGACCAGCGTCACCCGCACCCCGGTGAGCAGCATCGCCAGCAGCAGGAAGCCCGGCAGCGCGGCCAGCACGCCGCCGAAGTCACGGCCCAGCCCGGGCGTCCCCACGAGGACGACGGTGAGCGCCCCGGCGGCCAGCACCGCCAGGCCGGTGACCCGCCGCTGCCGGGCCGGGCCCGCGCGCCGCCCCAGGGCGGTCGCGGCGACGGCGGTGGTGGACAGCGCGGCGGCGGCGAGCAGGCCGGAGCCGAGGTTGCCGTAGCCGGTGAACCGCCCGGCGACGATCGCGTCGTAGCCGAGCAGCGCGTCGAGCTCCAGCGGCGAGCCGGCCAGCACGTCGCCGACCAGCGTGGCCAGCGTGACGCCGAGGACGGCGAGCAGCGGGCCGAGCCGCCGGCGCCGTCCCGCTCCCCGGGCCCACGGTCCGAGCAGCGCCAGCGCCGTCACCGCGGCGGTGGCCAGCAGCACCGCCCCCGCCAGCGCCCAGCGCGGGGACCCGGCCCGCTCCCACGGCAGCAGCCCCGCGAGGTAGGTGGCGACCGGCAGCGCCGCGGCGGCGACGGCGGCGACCTCGAGCAGCGGCCGGAGCCGGCCGGCCCGCGGGCGGGACCCCCGGCGCAGGCCCAGGACGAGCAGGCCGAGGGCGACCACCGCCGCGTCGACGGCCACCAGCGCGACGAAGAAGGTGCCGGTGCTGCGGTGGTGGACCACTGCCGCGGTGTTGGCCCGCTCCAGCGCCTCGACCGCCTCGGCGGTGGGTGGGCGGCCGCCGGTGACCGTGAGCGGCTGCCCGTTGACCGAGGCGGGCCGCTCGGCGTCCAGGGCGCGCAGCACGGTCGGGGCGACGTCGATCAGCTGGGTGAACGGGGCGCGGCCGGTGCTGGCCGAGGTGAGCCAGCCCGGCTCGGTGAAGCCCGGCCCCGACGCGATGCCCACGTGCAGCTGCGGGCGGCCGTCGTTGACCTCCGAGACGCCCTGCACCAGCAGCAGCGTCTCGCCGGGCAGCGTGGCGACCGCGGCCCGCAGCCGCGCGACGGCGTCGTCGATCGCCGCCACGGCCGCCGCCCGCGACCCGGGCTCGGTGCCGGTCTCGCTGCCCTCGGGCGCGGGCACGCCGGCGTCGACCAGCCCGTCGAGGGAGACCAGCGTCAGCGGGCAGGGCCCGAGCAGCGCGGCGACGGCGGCCGGGTCGGCCGGCAGCGCCTCCTCCCGGGTCAGCCCCACGCCGGGCGCGGCGACGGCGAGCGCGGCCGCCCGGCCGACCACGGTCGCGCAGCCCACGGCGGCCCCCAGCGCGCCGGGCTCGGCGCCGAACCGGACGGTGGCGCTGTCCTCGGCGACGGCGCGGACGGCGGTCAGCGGATCGGCCAGCCCGACCTGCGCCAGCCGCTCCTGCAGGCCGCAGTGCGACAGCTCGGGGCTGGCCGGGGGCCCGGCCGGCACCGGCGGCTGCGACGGCGTGGCGCCCGCCCCGGCGGCGCCGCCCGGCAGCGGGACCGTGGGCAGCGGCACCGGCGGCGCGGCCTCGTCGGGGGCGGGGAACCGTGCCCGGTTGCCCGCGCCCAGCGTGGCCCAGCCGTCGAGCAGGCAGGTGGTCGAGCGCGCCGCGCGGACCGACACGGCGCCGATCGGCGCGGTGTCGGCGAGCTCCCACAGCGCCGGCGTCGTGGCGGGGTCGAGGTCGCTCCACACCAGCCCGGGCACGCCGACGACCAGCACCCGGTCGGCCGACCAGTCCTCGGCGGCCGCCGCGCCGGGCAGCCCGGCGACCAGCAGCGTCAGCAGGGTCGCCAGCAGGACGGCGGCGCGTCTCATGCCGCGCCGCTCTCCGGCGGGCCCAGCAGCTCGCGGTAGACGGCGGCCAGCGCGCGGGCGGTGGCCGCCTCGTCGGGCCAGCTCTCCGCCTGCGCCCTCCCGGCGGCGGCCAGCGCCGCGGCGCGGGCGGGGTCGGCGAGCAGCCCGTCGACGGCCTCGGCGAGCGCGGCGGCGTCACCGGGCGGGACCAGCAGCGCGCCGTCGCCGAGCAGGCCGGGCAGGCCGCCGGTGCGGGTGGCCACCAGCGGGGTGCCGGCGCGCAGCGCCTCCTGCGCGGTGAGCGAGCGGGCCTCCCAGCGGGAGGGCAGCACCACCAGGTCGGCGGCGGCGAGCAGGTCGGCGACGTCGTCGCGGCGGCCGAGCAGGGTCACCGGCAGCCGCTGGTCGCGGATGCGGGCGGCGAGCTCGGCCTCCAGCGGCCCGTCCCCGGCGACGGCGACCAGCGGCGGGTCCGGCCGGGCGGCCCAGGTGGCGGCGGCGTCGAGGAGGACGTCGTAGCCCTTCTGCGGGTGCAGCCGGCCGACGGCGAGCACCAGCGGCCGCCCCCCGGTCAGGCCCAGCCCGGCGCGCACCTCCGCGCGGGAGCGGCGGGCCGGGGGCAGCGCCGGCGCCGACACCGGCGCGACCCGGACGTCGCGGGCGCCCAGCCGCCAGGCGTTGGCGGCGAGGTCGGCCGAGGCGGCCAGCACGACGTCGGCGGCCCGGACGGTGGTCCACTCGGCGGTGGCGAGCACCCGGCGCAGCGGGCCGGCGCGGTCGGGCAGGGCGTTGTGCAGCGTGACGACCAGCGGCCGGCGGGGACCGCCGCGGGTCCCGGCCCGCACCGCGGCCGCGGCGACCAGCCCGGCGCGCAGCCCGTGGGCGTGCACCAGGTCGGTGCCGGCCAGCGCGCGGCGCAGGGCGAGCACCGCGCGGGCGTCGGCCACCGGGTCCAGGCCGGCGGAGATCTCGACGGGCCGGAAGCCGGCGGCCGCGGAGAAGCCGAACAGCGCGTCGGTGGCGGCCGGGCCGCAGACGGTGACCGCCGCGCCCGCCTCCGCCAGCGCCGGCAGCACCGAGCGCAGGTGGGTGCCCACGCCGCCGGTGCTGGTGGCCAGCACCTCGGCGATGCGGCGGCCGGCCAGGGATCCCCGCTCAGCCACCGTGCACCTCCGTCCCCCCGGGTTCCCGCAGCGCGCGCACCGCCACGAGCAGGGGGCGGCGCGCCGTGACCATCATGACCGCCCCCGCCACCGCGGTCACGGCCGCGGCGGCCAGCAGCCCGGCGCCGACCGCCCCGGGCAGCGAGCCGGCCGGGACCGGGTCGGCGCCCAGCGCCCGGGCGGTGAGCAGCCCCGCGGCGGCGCCGGCCCCGGCGGCCAGCAGCGCGGGCAGGCCGCAGCGGGCGACGCCGGCCAGCCCGCCGGGGGCCACCCGGGCGGTGACCGCGAGCAGCGCCAGCCCCGCGACGGTCACCCCGAGGCTGTGCCCGGCGGCCAGCGCCAGCGCCCGGTCGGCGGGCGGGAGGGCGCGGGCCAGGACGACGTCGGCCGCCACCGCCAGCAGCCACCCGCCGAGCACGCAGGCGGTGGGCGCCCGCCACAGGTCGCGCGCGTAGAGCGCCCGGGTGAGCACGGCGACCAGGCCGTAGCCGGCCAGGCCGGGCGCGAAGGCGAGGATGGCGTCGCGCAGCGCGGCGACGTCGCCGGTGCTGCCGCCGAGCAGGAAGACGCGGGCCATGGGCCCGGCGACGGCGGCGAGGACGGCGGCGGCGACCAGCGAGGCCACCAGCACCAGCGTGGTCAGCGGGGCCAGCGCGCGGCGGTAGCCGGCCTCGTCGCCGGTGCCGGCCCGCTCGGCCAGCAGCGGGTAGGCCGAGGTGGCCAGCGGCACGGCGACGGCGGCCCACGGCACGAGGAACAGGGTCAGGCCGGCGGTGTAGACAACCTGGGTGCCGTCGGGGCCGTCGCTGGCCAGCCGGATCGCGACGGCGGCCACCAGCTGCTGGCCGGCGAGGGTCAGCACGCCCGCGACGGCGAGCCGGCGCACCCGCGGCGCGACGCCCACCGGGAAGCGCAGCGACGGGCGCAGGCCCAGCCGCAGGCGGCGCAGCGGCAGCAGCAGCGGCAGGGTGAGCGCCGCGACGCCGAGCGTCGTGCCCACGCCGAGGACCAGCTCGGCCGGCGTCGTCAGGTCCGCCACCGACCGCGCCCCGCCGATCAGCGCGAACAGCGCGTAGGCGCCGGCGACGACGACGCTGGACAGCAGCGGCGCGAGCGCGGGCGCGGCGAAGCGGCGGTGGGCCTGCAGGATCCCGGTGAGCACGATGCCCAGGCCGTAGAGGACCACCTGCGGGGCGAACACGAGCAGGAACCGGGCGGCCAAGGCCACCTCGGCGTCGGTACCGCCGCCGAGCAGCAGCCGCGCGACGGGCTCGGCGAGCAGCGCCAGCAGCGCGGCGAGCGGCACGAGCACCAGCAGGGTCCAGCCCAGCAGCGCCGAGGCGGTGCGGCGGACCTGCTCGCGGTCGCCGGTGGCGATCCCGCCGGCGAGCATCGGCACCACCAGGGAGGCCAGCGCTCCCCCGGCGACCACCTCGAAGACGATGTTCGGGACGGTGTTGGCCGCGGTGTAGACGTCGCCGGTGCTGCCCGCGCCGACGGCGTTGGTGAACACCAGCGTGCGGCCGAACCCGGCGAGGCGGGCCAGCACCGTGAGGACGGCGATCAGCGCGGCCGCGCCGGCCACCCCCTGGGCCAGCCGCCGTCCCGACACGGTCGGCCCCGCGGCGGTCACGCCGGGCGGCGGCCGAGCCGGTCGAGCTCGCGCAGGCCCGGGGTGGCCTCGATGACCCGGGTGAAGCTGACCCGCTCGCTGGCCAGGGTCAGCGCGGTCACCGCGGCCAGCAGGCCGGCGCGGACCGGGCGCGACGGGACGGCCGCGGCCCGCAGCCCCAGCAGCGCGCCGACGGCGTTGGCGCCGGCGTCGCCGAGCATCACCCGCTCGCCGAGGTCGGCCGGCAGCACGGCCAGCGCGGCGCCCAGCGGCCCGGCGGCCAGGCCGCCCGCGGGACCGCGCAGGCCCGCGGCGGCGGCCAGCGCCGCGGCCTTCGCCGCCCGGCCGGGGCGCAGGTCGAGCAGGTTGACCAGGTTCGCGGTGCCGGCGACCAGGCCGGTGGTGAGGACGGCGTCGACGGGGCTGCGGCGCGTGAGCAGCGCGGCGACGGCGGCCGCGGCGCCGATGCCGGCGACCTTCACCGCGCCGCCCGACACCCGCCCGGCGCGCAGCGCGGCCAGGTGCCCGGCCAGGCCCTTGTCGCGGGCCTGCTCGGGCCGGGCGCCGGCCAGGTCGTCGTAGCCGCCCACCAGCCCGGACACCGTGCCGGCCACGGCGGCGGCGGCGCGGGTGCCGGGCGGGGCGCCCAGGACGGCGCCGGCGGTGGCCGCGGCGGCCAGCGCCGGCCCGCCGAGCAGGGTGACCGGCCGGCCGGCGTAGTTGGTCCGCCGCCACGGGTCCCCGGCCGGGCGGGCGTCGACCGCGCCGGCCGCGGCGAGCCCGGCGCGGGCGGCGACCGCCCCGGCCGCCACGAGGAGGGCCGGGCGCCCGGTCACGGGGTGGCGGCCGGCAGCGGCGGGACCGGCTGGGTGCCCTCCGCGGTGCCGTAGGCGCCGGAGGTGCCCTCGCGCTCGCGGCCCAGCGCCAGCACGGTGCTGATCTGGCCCGACGGGCTGGTCACGTTGTCGACGGTGGACACGGCCGTGGCGGTCTCCGGGTCGGCGCGGAGCGCGCCCAGGAGCCCGTTCTCCCCCGCCGCGGCGGCGTCCCCGGCGACCACGGCGCCCGATCCGGCGGCGTCGAGCGCGGTGGCCAGGTCGACCAGCGCGTCGTTGCGGTCGGCGGCGTCCTCGCCTCCGAGCGTCCCGGCGGTGAGCACGACGGCGAAGTCGGCCGGCGTCACCGAGTCCGAGTCCTGGGAGAGCACGTCGAGCGCCTGCAGCCCGGCCAGGACCGTGGAGACGGCGGCGGTGTCCGGCGCCGGGGCGCCGGTGGCCGGGACCATGAGCACCTGGCCCAGCAGCGCGCCGACGAGCTCGCCGGTGTCGTCGGTCTCGGGCAGCGCGACGCCGGCGGGGCGGCCGGCCGGGGTGGTCACGTAGCTCTGCAGCGCCGACTCGCTCGCCGGGTCGCTGTAGTCCGGGGTGACGGTGACCTGCCCGTTGACCGTGCCGCCGGCCTCGGTGACCATCGCGGTCACCTCCTCCACGGTGTCGGTGGTGACCTCCTCGGAGGCGAGCACCAGCAGCACGCCGCGGCCGGTGAGCGCACCCTGCACCAGCGCCGGGGCGACGGCGGACTCGAAGGCCTGGTCGGTGTCGACCTGCGCCTGCAGGGTCTGGGTGGTGTCCTCCAGCTCCCGCTTGTCCTCCTGCAGTGCGGTGACCTGCCCCCGCAGGTTGTCCAGCACCGGTCCCGACAGCTGGGTCGCGCCGATCACCAGCCCCAGGGCGATCGCGAGGAACACCGCGATCAGGGAGACCAGGTGGTAGCGGAAGTCGATCACGAGAAGAGGTTCTCCAACCAGAACACGAAGCTGTCCCACTGGTCGACCAGCAGGTCGAGGTAGATGCGGCCGGCGGTGGTGACGGCCAGCGCGGCGACGATGGCCAGCAGCGCGGCGAGCACCAGGACGACGAGCGCGCCGGTCGAGATCCGGCTGCGGTAGAGCCGGCTGACGCCCTTGGCGTCGACGAGCTTGCCGCCCAGCCGCAGCCGGGTGAGGAAGGTCGAGGCCATGCCGCCGCGGCCCTTGTCGAGGAACTCCACGAGCGTGGCGTGCGTGCCGACGGCGACGATGAGCTTGGCGCCCTTCTCGTCGGCCAGCAGCATCGCGATGTCCTCGCTGGTGGCCGCGGCCGGGAAGGTGATCGCGTCGACCCCGAGGTCCTGCACCCGCTTGAGCCCGGGAGCGCGGCCGTCGGCGTAGGCGTGCACCACGACCTCGGCGCCGCTGCGCAGGACGTGGTCGCTGACCGAGTCCATGTCGCCGATGATCATGTCCGGCTGGTAGCCGGCCTCGACCAGCGCGTCGGCGCCGCCGTCGACACCCACGAGCACCGGCCGGTAGTCGCGGATGTAGGACCGCAGCGCCTGCAGGTCCTCCTTGTAGTCGTACCCGCGGACGACGACGAGCACGTGGCGGCCCTCGATGGCGGTGCGCACGTCGGGGACGCCGACGCCGTCGAGGAGCAGCGCGCGCTCGCGCTTCATGTACTCCATCGTGTTGGTGGCGAAGGCCTCGAGCTGCGTGGACAGCCCGGCCTTGGCGTCGGCCATGGCCGCGGCGACGGTGTCCGGCGTCTGCTCGGTGCCCTTCGCGACGGGGGTGCCGTCGGGGCCGTAGAGCGTGTCGCCGTCGACGCGGACCTGCGCACCCTCCTTGAGCGCGGCGAAGACGTCCTTGCCGACGCCGTCGACCAGCGGGATGCCGGCGGCGGTGAGGATCTCCGGGCCGAGGTTGGGATAGCGGCCGGAGATGCTGGGGGCGGCGTTGACGACCGCACCGACCTTCGCCGCGACCAGGGAGTCGGCGCTCACGCGGTCGATGTCGACGTGGTCGATGACGGCGACGTCGCCGGGCCGCAGGCGCTTGGTGAGGTTCTTGGTGCGACGGTCCAGCCGGACGGTGCCACTGACCCCGGGTGCCGCCTCCTGGGCCCGGCTCCGTCGCAGGGTGCCGATGCGCATTGGGTCATGGTCCCACGCACGCCTGGACGGGCTCCCCACCGACGCGCTCCGGCGACGACCTGGTCACGCAGGGTGTCCGACACCACGGTGAGCGCGACACGCCGGGCGCAGCTGCCCCACCAGCACCGCCGGAGTGCCCCTCGGTCCTGTCTAGCGTCCACGACGTGACACGTGGGGCTCCAGCTGCCAGCTTCCCGGCCAACCGCCCCGGCGCCGCGGACGGGGCGCCGGAGGCGGCGCCGGAGCGGGCACCGGCTCCGGCCCCGGTGATCCGGGCGGTCCCGGGGAGCCGCCCCGAGCCGTCCGCGTCTCCCCCGGGGTCGCCCGCGCCCGCCCCTCCCGCGGCCGCCGGGCCGCCGTCGGGGCGGGCCGCCCGCCGCCGGGAGCGGCGGGGGGCCGGGGTGCGCGAGCGCCGGCGGCTGGAGACGCGGGACCGGATCGTCGAGGTGGCGGCGGCGCTGTTCGCCGAGCGCGGGTTCGACGCGGTCAGCGTCGTGGAGATCGCCCAGCGGGCCGGCGTGGTGGAGAAGACGGTGTTCAACCACTTCCCCGTCAAGGAGGGCCTGGTCCTGTCCACCGACCCGCCGATGCGGGCCGCCCTGCTGCGCGCCGTCGCCACCCGGCCGGCCGGGGAGTCGCCGGCCGCGGCGGCCGGGACGTTCGTCGTGGCGGCCATGACCTCGCTGGGCGACCCCGCGGCGGCCGAGGGGGTGGCCGCGATGGCCCGGGTGGTGCGCGGCTCGCGGACGCTGCAGGTGCGGGAGCGGGAGATCCTCGGCGAGATCACCGCGGCGCTGGCCGCGCAGATCCGCTCGGAGACCGGGGCGTCCGACGGCGCGGTGGAGCCGGAGCTGACCGCGTCGGCGATCACCTCCCTGTACGGGCGGCTGCTCGAGCTGGCCCGCGACCGGGTGCTCGCCGGGGTGACCGGTCCGGAGCTGGCCGCCGAGCTGCGCACGGCCGGCCGGCGGGGGCTGTCGCTGCTGCAGTTCGGGCTGGCCGGGTACGCCAAACGGCGCTAGGACGCCGCGGGTGCTCGCCGGAGACGGGGGTCGTCTGCCAGGGTGCGCGGCGTGCGTCCCCGCCGGTCCGCCGTCCTCCCGGCCCTCGCCCTGCTGGGGGTGCTGTCGGGTTGCGGCCTGCTGACCGACCTCGGGGACCCGCCGGCCGGTGCGCCGCGGTTCGAGGGGTCGCCGCCGCCGATCGCCCCGGTGCCGCTGCCGGCGCCCGCGCCGGTGGCCGTCGCCAGCGCCACGCTGGCCGACTCCTCCGGCGGCGCGGCGTACAGCGGGCGGGTCGAGGTCGTGCGCACGCCGGTCGCCGTCGGCGTTCCGCCGCTGCCGGGGTCCTTCGCCGAGGACTGCGGGCTGCCCGACGACGGGTCCGTGCGCTCCCTGGCCGTCGAGCTGACCTTCACCGACACCTCGACGGCGGGGATGTCGGAGCTGGCCGCGGACGTCGCGCTGACCGCGGGCGACGGCGGTGCGCCCCGCGCCGGGACCGCCGTCTTCGTCGGGTCCGCCGCGCCGGGGACCCGCTGGTGCCCGGACGGCACGTCCTCGCCGGTGACCGGCGGCTTCGGCGTGGGCAGCGGGATCGGCAGCGTCACCACCGTCTCGGTCTGGGTCGTGGCCCGCGCCGCGGCGCCCACCGCCGATCTGGTGCTGCGGATCTCGGGGCTGCGCAACGAGGCCGGGTCGAACGCGACCGGCCCGTGGGAGGAGGTGCGCGTCGGTGCCGGCGGCTGCGCCGACGACCCGGCCGCGCTGTGCGTGCCGCTGGGGTGAGCGGTCAGGCGGGCAGCTGCAGCGCCCGCCGCAGCTGGTCGGCGCGGTCGCCGGGGATCGCGGGATCGCGGGTGAACAGGGCCACGGCGACCATGTACTCGTCCTCCCCTGCCCAGCCGCGGCCCTCGGCGACGATCCGCCGGATCTGCGCGCGCACCTTGGGCTCGCTGCTGTAGGCCCCGTAGTCCAGGCCCATGGCGAGGAAGTTGGCCACCCGGTAGCCGAGGTCGGCGGCGGTGGAGACGGTGGTGACCGGGTCGGCGTAGCTGGCGACGGCGGTGACGACGTGGTCGTAGCCGGCCTTGAGCAGCTGCAGGGTCAGGTCGTTGCCGCGCACACCGCCCCAGAGCTCGGGCATGCG
This sequence comes from Geodermatophilus sp. SYSU D00700, assembly GCF_054050255.1. Taxonomy (NCBI): domain Bacteria; kingdom Bacillati; phylum Actinomycetota; class Actinomycetes; order Geodermatophilales; family Geodermatophilaceae; genus Geodermatophilus; species Geodermatophilus sp. SYSU D00700. The sequence goes on from NZ_JBJGZA010000005.1 coordinate 180,795, forward strand.
GATGTCGCGGTCGGGCGCGGGGATGTAGGGCGGGTTGGAGATCGCGGTGGTGACCGGTTCCCCGCCCGCGGCGTCGGCCTGGTCGAAGAAGTCCCCGAGCTCGACGGTGTAGCGGTCGGCCACGCCGCGCTCGGCGATGTTGGCCCGGGCCGCCGCCACCGAGTCGGCGCTGATGTCGTAGCCGTGCACCCGCAGGCCCGGCAGGCCGGCGACGACGTCGGCGATGGCCGAGGCGTCCCCGGTGCCGAGCTCGACGACGGGCGCGGACTCCCAGCGCAGCTGCTCGCGGTACTGCTGCAGCAGCATGCAGACGGAGAAGCCGTAGTGCGCCGACTCGTCGGCCGAGCTGAAGCAGCTCACCGGAGCGCCCCGGCGGGGCGCTCGGCGGGGACGGGTGGGGCGGGGTCGTCGAGACGCACGCTCCCCACCTACCCCGGCCGGGCGTCGCGCACTCCCGCGTCCTGCGACCCGGTCGTGCACGACCGGGTGGCCCGGGGCCCGTCAGGCCCGGGCGGCCGCGGCCACCGCGAGCAGCTCCCGGGCGTGGGCCTGGCCGGTGTCGCTGTCGGTGAGGCCCGACAGCATGCGGGCCAGCTCGCGCACCCGGTCCTCGTCGTCGACGGCGCGGATGTCGGTGGCGGTGACCCCGGCCGCGGTGTCCGGCGACTTGTCGACCACCAGGTGGGTGTCGGCGAAGGCGGCCACCTGCGCGAGGTGGGTGACCACGACGACCTGGTGGTCGCGGGCCAGCCGGGCCAGCCGCCGGCCGATCTCGCCGGCCGCCTGCCCGCCGACGCCGGCGTCGACCTCGTCGAAGACCATCACCGGCACCGGGTCGGCGCCGGCGAAGACGACCTCGATCGCGAGCATGACCCGGGAGAGCTCGCCGCCGGACGCGCCGCGGTGCACCGGCCGCGGCGGGGCGCCGGGGTGGGCGGCCATGAGCAGGGCGACCTCGTCGATGCCGTCCGGGCCGGGTTCGCCGGGGTGGCTGTCGATGGAGAACGACACCCGGGCGCTCTTCATGGCCAGGCCCGCGAGCTCCCGGCCCACCTCGGCGGCGAACCCGTCGGCGGCGGCGCGGCGGCCGGCGGAGATGCGGGCGGCGAGCTCGTCGACCTCGGCGCGGGCGGTGTCGCGGGCGGCGGCCAGCGCCTCGAGGGCCTCGTCGGACACGTCGAGCGCGGACAGCTTCTCGCGTGCCTCCTCGGCCCAGGCCAGCACGCCGGCCAGGCCCTCCCCCGGGTCGGCGTACTTGCGGACCAGCGCGGTGATCGCCGCCCGCCGGTCGAGGACCTCGGCCAGCCGTGCGGGGTCGGCGTCGAGGTCGGCGACGTACCCGGCCAGCTGGACACTGACGTCGGAGACGACCGCGACCGCGTCGGCGAGGTCGCGGGCGAGCAGCACCAGCGCGGGGTCGTCGGTGGTCGCGAGCGCCCGCTCGGCGGTGGCCAGGGCAGCGGTCGCGTCCTGCGGCAGCCCCTCGGTGCCGAGGTCGCCGGTGACGTCGCCGACCAGCGCCATCCGGGCCTCGTCGACGGCGGCCCGCAGCGCGTCGGCGTCGCCGAGCCGCTTGGCCTGGGCGTCGAGCGCGTCGTCCTCGCCGGGCTCGGGAGCCAACGCCTCGATCTCCTCCAGCCCGTGCCGCAGCACGTCCGCGGCCTGGGCCAGCTCGCGGGCCTGGCCGCGGCGGCGGTCGAGGTCGGCGGCGAGCTCGCGCCAGTGCGCGTAGGCGGCGCGGTAGGTCTGCAGCAGCTCCAGGTGCGCGGGGCCCGCGTAGCGGTCGAGGGCGTGCCGCTGCTCGGCGGGGCGGGACAGCCGCAGCTGGTCGCTCTGCCCGTGCACGGCCAGCAGCCCCTCGGCCAGCTCGGCGACCACGCCGACCGGCACGCTGCGCCCGCCCAGGTGCGCCCGCGAGCGGCCCTCGGCACTGACCGTGCGGGCCAGGATCAGCGAGCCGTCCTCGTCGGGCTCGGCGCCGGCCTCGGCGGCCCGCTCCCACACCGGGGACTCCGCGGGCAGCTCCAGCCGCCCCTCGACGCCGGCCCGGCCGGTGGCGCGGACCCGGCCGGGGTCGGCGCGGCCGCCGAAGAGCAGCGTCAGGCCGGTGACGACCATCGTCTTGCCGGCGCCGGTCTCGCCGGTGACCACGGTGAGGCCGCGGCCGAGCTCGAGGGTGACGTCGTCGATGGCCCCCAGGCCGCGGATGCGCAGCTCGGTGAGCCGGCCCCGGACGGGCGCGGCGTCCGGGGCCGCGGAGCCGGCGGCGGCCTCCGGTGCCGCCGCCACCTCGGCCCCGGCCGGGGTCTCGGGCGGCGCGGTCTCCGGAGCCGGGGCGCGCCGGGTCCGCCCGGCCCGCTCACGCGTCGGCGTCCGCGGAGCCACCGCACACCTCCTCCCGCCCGGTCGCCGGGGTCGCGGGTGCGCCGTTGCCGGCCGGGGGCAGCGACACGACGTCACGCATGAGCACGTTGCGCGACGGCGGCAGCTCGTGGCCCGGGTCGTGCCGGCGGGCGTTGCGGAAACCGCGCACCGGCAGCCCGAACTTGGCCACCAGCCGGTCGCCGAAGGTGGCCGCGTGCACCCGGGCGATGCGCACCGGCCGCTCGGCACGCCGGACGTCGACCCGGCCGCCGTCGGGGACGTCCATCGCCCGGCGGCCGTCGGCGGACACGCGGGCGCGGTTGCCGTCGGGCGGGATGGCGACCGACAGCACCGAGTCCGGCGAGGTGACCAGCGGACGGGCGAACAGGGCGTGCGCGTTGGTCGGCACCAGCAGCAGCGCCTCGACGTCGGGCCAGACCACCGGGCCACCGGCGGAGAAGGCGTAGGCCGTGGAGCCGGTGGGCGTGGCGAACAGGACGCCGTCGCAGCCGAAGCTGGTCAGCGGCCGGCCGTCGATGGAGATCACCACGTCGAGGACGCGGGAGCGCTGGGCCTTCTCGACCGACACCTCGTTGAGCGCCCAGGTGCCGCCGACGACGGCACCGGCGGCGTCGACGACGTCGACCTCGACGGCGAGCCGCTTCTCCACCGCGTACTCGCAGCGCTCGATGGCGGTCAGGGTCTCCTCGACGGCCTCGGGCTCGGTCTCGGCGAGGAAGCCGACGCGGCCGAGGTTGACGCCCATGAGCGCCGCGTGGCTGAAGCGGGCCAGCTCGGCGGCCCGCAGGAAGGTGCCGTCGCCGCCGAAGACCATGACGATCTCGGCCCCCCGGGCCGCCTCGGCGTCGGCGGCGACCACCTCGGCGCCCGGGATGCCCAGGTCGTCGGCCTCGTCCTCGAGCACGCGCACGGTGATGTCCGCGCGCGCCAGCCGGGCGGCGGAGCTGCGCGCCAGCTCGACGATGTCCTCGCGCCCGGTGTGCACGGCCAGCAGCACGTGCCGCCCGCCACCGGGACGCCATGCGTCCTGGCCGGACTCGCTCATCGTTCCTCCACGCTGGTCACTGTGCGGTCCCGTCGCTGGTCTACCCGTCCTGCGGTCCCGGTCGGTCGCGGGCTCCGTCCCAGCGTCCCCCGCGACCGGCCCGCCCGCCCGGGCGGTCACCGCGGGCCCTCCTCGACGGCTCTCAGCACCGCGGACTCCTCCGGGCGCCCGGCGTCGTGGCGCAGCCACAGGAAGAACTCCACGTTGCCCGCCGGGCCCGGCAGCGGGCTGGCCACCACCCCGGCGGTCCCCCAGCCCAGGTCGGCGGCGGCCGTGGCGACCCCCAGGACGGCGTCCGCGCGGGCGGCCGGCTCCCGGACGACCCCGCCGGAGCCCAGCCGCTCGCGGCCGACCTCGAACTGCGGCTTGACCATGGGCAGCAGGTCGGCCTCCGCGGTGGCGCACGCGGTGAGCGCGGGCAGCACCAGCCGCAGCGAGATGAACGACAGATCGGCGACGACCAGGTCGACCGGGCCGCCGATCTGCGCCGGCTCCAGCGTGCGGACGTTGGTCCGCTCGAGCACCCGCACCCGCTCGTCGGTGCGCAGCGACCAGGCCAGCTCGCCGTAACCGACGTCGACCGCGACCACCTCGCGGGCGCCGCGGGACAGCAGCACCTCGGTGAACCCGCCGGTGGAGGCACCGGCGTCCAGCGCACGGCGGCCCGCCACCGCCACCCCGAAGGCGTCGAGCGCGCCGAGCAGCTTGTGCGCGCCGCGGGAGACCCAGCGCTGCTCGTCGGGGTCGGTGCGCACCACGACGGGGGTGGCCGGGTCGACGGCAGTGGCCGGTTTGGTCGCGGCCTGCCCGGCGACGGCGACCCGACCCGCGGAGATCAGCTCGACGGCGTGCTCGCGCGAGCGGGCCAGTCCCCGCCGCACCAGCTCGGCGTCGAGTCGGCTGCGGCGCGGCATCAGAGCTGATCGATCGTGGCGAGTTCGCGTCGCAGGCGGTCGTGCTCGGCCTCGAAGACGGCCACGTGCTCGGCGACGGGGCGCTGGTCGAGCCCGGCCAGGGGGTTCCCCACGGCGGCGCCCGTGCCGTCGACCGGGGCCGGGCCCACGAGTGCACCGGGGCCGGCCGGAGCGGCCGTGCCGGCGACCGGCGCGGCGGCGGGACCGGGCCGCGGCGGGCCCGGGACCGGTCGCGGTCGGCTCGGCTCGGTCATGGCAGCGACCTTCCGGACGAGGGAGCACGAGGTCTCCGGGCGGCGGGCCCGGGACGGGACGCGGCGGCGTCCCCGGCCCGCGAGACTACCGGCCGGGACCGACGCGGACCGCCGCGCGGACGGGACCGGGGACGGCCCCACGGGGCACCGGGACGGGTCGGGCGCCCCGGCCCGAGCGGCCGCCCGGCGGTCCTCGTCACCGGGCCAGGTCCCAGCCGGCGAGCACGCGGCGGGCGTCGTCGTCACCGGCGCGCACCGCCGGCGCGGCCGGCTCCCCCGGGCGCGACCAGGACGCCACGCACAGCGCACGCAGCCCGTCGAGACCGTCGTCCCCGCTCGCGCGGTCACCGCCGGCGACGTCCGGGACGGCGCGCAGCACGAGCGTGCCGTCCCCGTCGGCGGATGCCGCCCAGCCGCCGCAGCGCCAGCCGCCCTCCTCGGCGACGACGGGGGGATGCGGGGCCAGCAGGCCGCCGGCGTCGTGCGCGAGCAGGTCGGGGCGGTGGGGAGGGCCCGCGCCCAGCAGCAGCGCCGGGTCGGTGACCCCGCTGAGCACCAGCAGGCTCGCGGCGCCGGCGCGGTGGCTGCCCTCGATGTCGGTGTCGAGCCGGTCGCCGACGACGAGCGGGCGCCGCGCCCCGGTGCGGCGGACGCACTCGGCGTGCATCGCCGGGTCGGGCTTGCCGGTGACCATCGGCTCCACGCCGGTGACCCCGCGGACCACGCCGACCATCGCCCCGTTGCCCGGCAGTGGACCGCGCGGCGAGGGGATCGTCGCGTCGGCGTTCGTGGCCACGTGCCGGGCGCCGCGCCGGACCGCGACGACCGCCTCGGACAGCTGCGCCCAGCCGACCTCCCGCCCGTAGCCCTGGACGACCGCGGCCGGGTCGTCCTCGGCCCGCTCCACGACGGTCAGCCCGGCCGCCCGCAGCGCCGCCGCGACACCGGGACCGCCGACCGGCAGCACCCGGGCACCGGCGCCGAGCAGTGCGGCGACCACCGAGGCGGCCGCCTGGGAGCTGGTGATCACCTCGTCGGCGGTGGCGGGGACGCCGAGCTCCGCCAGGTGCCGGGACACCTCGTCCGGCGGGCGCGCCGCGTTGTTGGTGACGAAGCCCAGCCGCATGCCCGACGCCCGGGCGGCGGCGAGCGCGGCCGGGACCCCGGGCACCGCGTCGGGCCCGACGTAGACGACCCCGTCGAGGTCGAGCAGGGCGACGTCGAAGAGCTCGGCAGGTGGCCGGGGACTGCCGGCGGCCAGGCCGCGCGGCACGGGACTGCCGGGGACGGTGCTCACGCCGCCCCCGGTCCCGACGCCCGTCGTGCCCGGACCCCGCGCAGCGCCCGCGCGTAGTGCGGCAGGTCGGGACGCAGGGCGACCGCGAGGGCCAGGTGCTCGGCGGCCAGTTCCAGGTCCCCGGCGCGGCTGGCGGCCAGGCCGAGGCCGAAGTGGGCGTAGTCGTCGGTGGGGTTGCCGGCGGCGAGCTCGCCGAAGCTGTCGACGGCCTCGCCGTAGCGGCCGGCGTCGTACTGGGCGCGGGCCAGCGCCTCCAGGACGCTGCGCGAGCCGGGCTCGGCCTCCGCGACCCGGGTCAGCAGGGTCGCCGCGGCCGCGGGGTCGCCGTTGCTGAGCAGGTCCAGGCCGCGGCGGTACCACTCGTAGACCCCGCCCTCGGGTCCCTGCCCGTCGGGTGTACCCCGTCCCGGGGCTCCTGCTGTCGCCACCGACGCCCTCCCGTCCTGCCCGGATCCGCCTCCCCCGCCCGGAGCGCGTCCGGACCCGGGGACCGGTCGCCCGGGCGGCCCGGAGCGGACGGCTCCTACGATCATGTCGTGCACCCGTCGCCGCTGGGCTCCCCGCCACGCCTCGCGACGGGGCTCGACGTCCGGCCCTTCCGGGCCCTCACCTACCGCCAGCGGGACCCGGGGCACCTGGCCCGCGTGAGCTCGCCGGCGTACGACCTGGTGACCCCGGACGGCGCCGAGCGGCTGGCTGCCGCCGACCCGCACAACATCGTCCGCCTGATCCTCCCCGGGGGCACGTCCGGACCGGGTACCGCCGGTGCGACCGGCCCGGCGGCGGCCGGCGACGTCGCGGCCCGCGCCGCCGGGACGCTGCACGCGTGGGAGCGCGCCGGGGTCCTGGTGCGCGACGACCGCCCGGCGATGTGGCGCTACGAGATGCGGCCGGCCGAGGGGCCGCCGACGGTCGGCTGGCTCGGGGCGGTCGCGGTCGCGGTCGCCGCGTCGGGCGGGCGGGCGGTGCTGCCGCACGAGGACACCTTCCCCGCTGCCGTGGAGGGCCGCCGGGCGTTGCTGGCGGCGACGGCCACCGACCTCGAGCCGATCGTCCTCGCGCACGACACCGAGCCGGAGGTCGCCGCGCTGACCGCCGCGGCCGGCGGCAGCGCCCCGGACCTCGAGGTCGTCGACGCCGACGGGGTCGCCCACCGGCTGTGGCGGGTGACCGACCCGGACGTCCTGGAGCGCCTGCAGGAGGCTCTCGCCCGCACCGGTGCGGTCATCGCCGACGGGCACCACCGCTACGCCGCCGCCCAGGCACTGCACCGCACCCATCCCCGGGGCGACTGCCAGGGCGACTGCCGGATCCTGGCGCTGCTCACCCCGATGGGCGCCGGCGGGCTGCGTGTCGAGCCGATCCACCGGGTCGTTCCCGACCTGACGCTGCAGCAGGCCGGGGACGCCGCCGCGCGCGGCTTCACGGTGACCGAGGTGCCCGTGGAGGCGGACCCGCTCGCCGTCGCCGCGGCGGCCCGGCCGCTGCTGGGAACGCTCGACGACGGCTTCCTGGTCACCGACGGCCGGCGCCTGCTGCGCCTGTCCGATCCCACGCCGGAGGTCCGCGCCACGGTGCCCGCCGAGGCGCCCCCGTCCTGGCGGCGGCTCGACGTCGTGCTCGCCACGGCCGGCCTGGTGACCGCGCTGTGGGGCCGCGCCGACGACCCGGGCTCGCTGCTGGTGGCGCACGACCTCCCCGAGGCGGTGCGGCTGGCCGGCGCACGGGCGGGGGTGGCGGTGCTGTTGCGGCCACCCTCCCCCGCCGACGTCGCCGCGGTCGCCCGTGCCGGGGCGCGGATGCCGCGCAAGTCGACGCTGTTCGTGCCCAAGCCGCGCACAGGCCTGGTGCTGCGGCCGCACGCCGGCTGAGGACCGCGCCGCCTCCGGACCCCTCACGCCGTCCGCACCGTCCCCGGGGCACCCGACCGCGGGACCTTGCGGCCACGCCGGCAGTTCACCTCGCACACCGACACGGTGCCCTGGCCGGTGCGCCAGAACCGCCGTTGCAGCGCGCCCTCCACCTCGACGACGTCGCCCGCCTCCCAGGCGGCCACCCGCCGCTGCAGGCCGCGGTCGTAGGTGATGCAGGTCAGCACGTCGACCGAGGACCCGCGGGCCCGCGGCTCGGGTCGGCGCACGACGAGACGGAAGGTCACCAGCGGGTCCCCGCTGGGGAGGGTCCGGTGCTCCGCGGGTGCCGAGAGGCGCCCGCGGAGCACGACGTCGTTCCGGTCGATGACAGCCACGCTCATGACGGCAGCGTGGTGCCCGCCGACCCCCGGCCGGTCATCGTCACGGACGCTGTGGACGCACAGAGGCGGTGTGGACGACCGAGGCGCGGCTGTCGGTGGTCAGTGCCCGGGCTGGTCCTCGCCCGGCGGGTCGATCTCACCGAGCAGCTCGGCGACCTCGCGCTCGACGTCCTCGTCGAAGTCGAGGTCGTCCTCGTCGGCAGGCGCCGGGGCGCCGCCGACCGGATCCTCGGCGCCGTCGACCGGATCCTCGGCGTCGCCGACCGATTCCTCGGCGTCCTCGACCGGATCCCCGACGACCTCGACCGGATCCCCGGCGTGCTCGGTCGTCTCGGCGTCGGCCGGGGCCGGCGCGAGCGGCAGCTCCTCCTCGCCGAAGGCGACGTCCTCGTCCTCGTCCGGGCCTGCCGCGTCCACGGCCTCCCGCCACGAGCCGGCCGCAGGGTCGTCGACGGCGGCGAGCAGGTCGGCGTATGCCGCGGCGAGCCGCCGCGTGCCCTCGTCGGCCAGGTCCACCCCGCCGGGGACCGGGCGGCCGCCCAGCGCACCCTCGAGGACCAGCCGGGCCGCCGCGGTCTCCCCCAGGTCCTGACGGGCGCCGGCCTCGACGAGCCGCAGTTCGATTGTCTCCGCCGGCTCGGGCCCGGCGCCGAGCGCCTCCCGCACCAGCCGCAGCGCGACCTCCGGCCGTCCCTGGGCGCGCTCGCAGTCGGCGAGGACGGCGCGGTACCCCTCGTCGCCGCTCATCCGCCGGTAGGCGCGCAGTTCCCGTGACGCCTCGGCGTAGTCGCCGGCGTGGTACGCGGCCACGCCGACCGCCTCCCGCACGACCGCAATCCGCGAGGCCCGGTCCCGGGCGGCCCGGGCGTGGGCGAGCGCCAGCTGCGGGTCCTCGTCGACAAGCGTGCCGGCGACGACGAGGTGGCGGGCCACCTTCTCCCCGTTGCGGGAGTCCAGGCCGCGCAGGGACGCCCGGACGGCCTGGTCCAGGTCGCGGGCCTCGGCCCAGTCGGGCAGGTCGGGCCCCGGAGGGGAGGGTGGCGTGCGGTCCCGGTCGGGACGGGCCCGACGGTCGTCGGTGGGACGGCGGTCGCGCCAGTCCCGGCCGCCGGCACGGTCAGGCCGGCCGGCCGAGGCGTCCTGCCGCTGCGGACGGGCACCGGTGCTGTCCTGCCGACCGCGCCACGCACCCCGGTCGCCGCTCGCCCGGGTGGACCGCTCACCGCCCGGGCGGCGGTCCCGCCAGTCCGGACGCGTGGCGCTCTCGTCATCCCGCCGCTGAGGGCGCGGACGCTGCTCCTCCCGCCGGGCCGCGGGACGTCCGTGGTCGGTCCGGGGACCCTCCGGCCGCCGGTCCCGCCAGTTGCCGGCGCCGCCGGTGGCCGGCCGGGGACGACGCCCCGCCTGGTCCCCGTCCCCGGACGGGCGGCGCTCCCCCGCAGGACGGCCGACGCCGCTGCGCCGGTCCCCCCACGAGCCCGACGAACGCTCGGACGAGGGACGGCGGTCCCGCCAGTCGTCAACGGAGCGCCCCGACGCAGGACGACGATCCTGGCGGTCACTCGCGCCCCGCTCGGGCGCCGGACGACGGTCGCGCCAGTCTCCGGCACCGCTCCTGCCCTCGACCGGCCGGCCGGACCGCTCACCCTCTGTCCGATCCGTGGCACGGCCGTACTGGCCACCCCGCGCGGACCGCTCGCCACCGGGAACCCGCCCGCCCTGACCGCCCCGGCGGTCTGCGGAGCCGCCGACGCCACGACGGGCCGCACCGGCCGGGCCCCCGCGGCGGTCCCCACCGGGATCGCGTCCTGCCGCCGGCCGTCCCTGTCGGTCGTCGCGGCCCGCACGGGCCTGACCGCGGGCAGCCGCGCCGTCCTGGCGGCCGCGCCCTGCGGAGCCTCGTCGGGGAGAAGTCATGTCGTCCTGGATACCTCGGTGCTACGGGCGGCACTCCTGGGAGCGCCACGGGAACGGATGCCGGAAACGCACGAAGACGGGGGCCGGAGCCTGTGGCTCCGACCCCCGTCTTCGAATGGTTGTCCGGCGGCGTCCTACTCTCCCACCCCGTCTCCAGGGCAGTACCATCGGCGCTGAGAGGCTTAGCTTCCGGGTTCGGAATGGTACCGGGCGTTTCCCTCTCGCCATGGCCGCCGTAACACTGTGAACGAGACCCCGGCCAGCTGCGGCTGGTTGGGTGCGTTCAGAACTGCACAGTGGACGCTGTGTGGAAACCATCTTCGACCGCGCGGGGATCCGCGTGTGGGGTGGATGGAAGTGTGGTCAAGTCCTCGGCCTGTTAGTACCGGTCAGCTCCACACCTCGCGGTGCGTCCACTTCCGGCCTATCAACCCGCTGGTCTGGGCGGGGGCCTTACCCCATGACTGGGTGAGAGACCTCATCTTGAAGCGAGCTTCCCGCTTAGATGCTTTCAGCGGTTATCCCTGCCGAACGTAGCCAACCAGCCGTGCACCTGGCGGTACAACTGGCACACCAGAGGTTCGTCCGTCCCGGTCCTCTCGTACTAGGGACAGCTCTTCGCAAGTCTCTTACGCGCACGGCGGATAGGGACCGAACTGTCTCACGACGTTCTAAACCCAGCTCGCGTACCGCTTTAATGGGCGAACAGCCCAACCCTTGGGACCTACTCCAGCCCCAGGATGCGACGAGCCGACATCGAGGTGCCAAACCATCCCGTCGATATGGACTCTTGGGGAAGATCAGCCTGTTATCCCCGGGGTACCTTTTATCCGTTGAGCGACACCGCTTCCACCTGCCGGTGCCGGGTCACTAGTCCCAGCTTTCGCTCCTGCTCGACCCGTCGGTCTCACAGTCAAGCTCCCTTGTGCACTTGCACTCGACACCTGATTGCCAACCAGGCTGAGGGAACCTTTGGGCGCCTCCGTTACTCTTTGGGAGGCAACCGCCCCAGTTAAACTACCCACCTGACACTGTTCCTGATCCGGATCACGGACCCAGGTTAGACATCCAATTCGACCAGAGTGGTATTTCAACGGCGACTCCACCGACACTGGCGTGCCGGCTTCCCAGTCTCCCACCTATCCTACACAAGCCGAACCGAACACCAATATCAAGCTGTAGTGAAGGTCCCGGGGTCTTTCCGTCCTGCCGCGCGTAACGAGCATCTTTACTCGTAGTGCAATTTCGCCGAGCCTGTGGTTGAGACAGCTGAGAAGTCGTTACGCCATTCGTGCAGGTCGGAACTTACCCGACAAGGAATTTCGCTACCTTAGGATGGTTATAGTTACCACCGCCGTTTACTGGCGCTTGAGTTCTGAGCTTCGCCTTGCGGCTAACCCGTCCCCTTAACGTTCCAGCACCGGGCAGGCGTCAGTCCGTATACCTCGTCTTACGACTTCGCACGGACCTGTGTTTTTAGTAAACAGTCGCTTCTCACTGGTCTCTGCGACCCCCTCCCGCTACCCCGCGCGAGGCGGTTGACGGGCGAGGGTCCCCCTTCTCCCGAAGTTACGGGGGCATTTTGCCGAGTTCCTTAACCACAGTTCGCTCGATCGCCTCGGTATTCTCTACCTGACCACCTGAGTTGGTTTGGGGTACGGGCCGCTCGGAACTCGCTAGAGGCTTTTCTCGGCAGCATAGGATCATCGGATTCGCCTCATTCGGCTATGCGTCAGGCCTCACCCTGCATGCGCCGCGGATTTGCCTACGGCGCGGGCCACACCCTTGCACCGGTACTACCACTCACCGGCACCGACTACCTTCCTGCGTCACCCCATCGCTTGCCTACTACCAGGTCGGGTCCCCAGCTACTCCCACCGTTCTCCTCGAAAGAAGAACAGCGGTTTCGGTGGGTCAGCATCGCTGGCCTCGGCAGGGACGCTCCTTCGCGGGTACGGGAATATCAACCCGTTGTCCATCGACTACGCCTGTCGGCCTCGCCTTAGGTCCCGACTCACCCTGGGCGGATTAGCCTGGCCCAGGAACCCTTGGTCTTCCGGCGGGGGAGGTTCTCACTCCCCTCTCGCTACTCATGCCTGCATTCTCACTCGCATGGCGTCCACGGCTGGCTTCCGCCGCCGCTTCACCCGCCACACGACGCTCCCCTACCCACCTCCACCCCTGGCCGGCGCCTGCAAGAGGCGACGACGGGGACCTGTGGAAGTGCCACGGCTTCGGCGGTGTGCTTGAGCCCCGCTACATTGTCGGCGCGGAACCACTTGACCAGTGAGCTATTACGCACTCTTTCAAGGATGGCTGCTTCTAAGCCAACCTCCTGGTTGTCTCTGCGATCCCACATCCTTTTCCACTTAGCACACGCTTAGGGGCCTTAGCCGATGATCTGGGCTGTTTCCCTCTCGACTACGAACCTTATCGCCCGCAGTCTCACTGCCGCGCTCTCACTTACCGGCATTCGGAGTTTGGTTGACGTCAGTAACCTTGTGGGGCCCATCGGCCATCCAGTGCTCTACCTCCGGCAAGAAACACGCGACGCTGCACCTAAATGCATTTCGGGGAGAACCAGCTATCACCGGGTTTGATTGGCCTTTCACCCCTACCCACAGCTCATCCCCCAGGTTTTCAACCCTGGTGGGTTCGGTCCTCCACGCGGTCTTACCCGCGCTTCAACCTGGCCATGGGTAGATCACCCGGCTTCGGGTCTAGGACACGCGACTATCGATCGCCCTGTTCGGACTCGCTTTCGCTACGGCTACCCCCCACGGGTTAACCTCGCCACGTATCACTAACTCGCAGGCTCATTCTTCAAAAGGCACGCCATCACCCCGCCACGCACGAGGCGTGGACATTCGGAGCTCTGACGGCTTGTAGGCACACGGTTTCAGGTACTATTTCACTCCCCTCCCGGGGTACTTTTCACCTTTCCCTCACGGTACTCGTCCGCTATCGGTCACCAGGGAGTATTCAGGCTTAGCGGGTGGTCCCGCCGGATTCACACCGAATTTCACGGGCTCGGTGCTACTTGGGAACACGCTGCAGGAGGACCGGCGTTTTCGTGTACGGGGCTCTCACCCTCTACGGCGACCCCTTCCAGAGGCCTTCCACTAACGACCGGTCTTTCTCACTCCTCGGCACGCCGGCAGACGTACCCGAGCGGTCCCACGACCCCGCTTCCACAACCCCTGCCGGGTATCACATGGAAACGGTTTAGCCTCTTCCGCTTTCGCTCGCCACTACTCACGGAATCACGGTTGTTTTCTCTTCCTGTGGGTACTGAGATGTTTCACTTCCCCACGTTCCCTCCGCACGCCCTATGTGTTCAGGCGCGGGTCACACCACATGACTGGTGCGGGGTTTCCCCATTCGGACATCCTCGGATCAACGCTCGGTTGGCAGCTCCCCGAGGCTTCTCGCAGCCTCCCACGTCCTTCATCGGCTCCTGGTGCCCAGGCATCCACCGTGTGCCCTTACCAACTTGGCCACACTCACCACCAACTCACACGCAAACTGCGCGCACCGCGACCATCCACCGGCCGACCGAAGCCAGACGAGGGATCCCGCGGCACACAGAAATCAAAGATGCTCGCGTCCACTGTGCAGTTCTCAACGACCAACCAGGCCCACCCGCCGATCCGACCCCACCAGACCCCGGCCCGCCGGCGAACCGACGCGAACCGGGCGTTGTGAGATCCAGCAGGCCCCGGCAGCAGAGACAACGACCCCGGATGTCGTGCACCCGACGGTGCACCCATCCGGGTCCGTTCCCTCAGGACCCAACAGCGTGCCTACGACCGGCCCGGACTCCTCCGGCCTCCGTTCCCCACGCCCCCGCCCCCGAAGGGAACGACAGCGCCGTACTGGAAGGCCGCAGCAGCGGCCCGGCCGAACTGGTCAGCGTTCCACCCTCGAGCACTGTCTCGAACACCCGTGACCACCCGGTAGTGGGCAGCCATCACGACCCGAGCACAGCTCTGCACCCGACGACCCCGTGCAGGGCCGCCGAGTGACACTGCTCCTTAGAAAGGAGGTGATCCAGCCGCACCTTCCGGTACGGCTACCTTGTTACGACTTCGTCCCAATCGCCGATCCCGCCTTCGACGGCTCCCTCCACAAGGGTTGGGCCACCGGCTTCGGGCGTTACCGACTTTCGTGACGTGACGGGCGGTGTGTACAAGGCCCGGGAACGTATTCACCGCAGCGTTGCTGATCTGCGATTACTAGCGACTCCAACTTCATGGGGTCGAGTTGCAGACCCCAATCCGAACTGAGACCGGCTTTTTGGGATTCGCTCCACCTCACGGTATCGCAGCCCATTGTACCGGCCATTGTAGCATGTTTGCAGCCCTAGACATAAGGGGCATGATGATTTGACGTCATCCCCACCTTCCTCCGAGTTGACCCCGGCAGTCTCCCATGAGTCCCCACCATCACGTGCTGGCAACATGGAACGAGGGTTGCGCTCGTTGCGGGACTTAACCCAACATCTCACGACACGAGCTGACGACAACCATGCACCACCTGTGCACGACGCCAAAGGCACCCCGCATCTCTGCGAGATTTCCGTGCATGTCAAGCCTAGGTAAGGTTCTTCGCGTTGCATCGAATTAAGCAACATGCTCCGCCGCTTGTGCGGGCCCCCGTCAATTCCTTTGAGTTTTAGCCTTGCGGCCGTACTCCCCAGGCGGGGCGCTTAATGCGTTAGCTGCGGCACGGAGACCGTGGAATGGCCCCCACACCTAGCGCCCAACGTTTACGGCGTGGACTACCAGGGTATCTAATCCTGTTCGCTCCCCACGCTTTCGCTCCTCAGCGTCAGTATCGGCCCAGAGACCCGCCTTCGCCACCGGTGTTCCTCCTGATATCTGCGCATTTCACCGCTACACCAGGAATTCCAGTCTCCCCTGCCGAACTCCAGTCCGCCCGTATCGACTGCAGGCCCGGAGTTGAGCTCCGGGTTTTCACAGCCGACGCGACGAACCGCCTACGAGCTCTTTACGCCCAATAATTCCGGACAACGCTTGCACCCTACGTATTACCGCGGCTGCTGGCACGTAGTTGGCCGGTGCTTCTTCTGCAGGTACCGTCACTTGCGCTTCGTCCCTGCTGAAAGAGGTTTACAACCCGAAGGCCGTCATCCCCCACGCGGCGTCGCTGCGTCAGGCTTCCGCCCATTGCGCAATATTCCCCACTGCTGCCTCCCGTAGGAGTCTGGGCCGTGTCTCAGTCCCAGTGTGGCCGGTCACCCTCTCAGGCCGGCTACCCGTCGTCGCCTTGGTAGGCCACTACCCCACCAACAAGCTGATAGGCCGCGGGCCCATCCCCAGCCGGAAACCCTTTCCACCACCCCTCATGCGAGAAGCGGTGACCATCCGGTATTAGCCCCAATTTCTTGGAGTTATCCCAGAGCCGGGGGCAGGTTGCCCACGTGTTACTCACCCGTTCGCCACTGATCCCCCACCGAAGCGGGTTCACCGTTCGACTTGCATGTGTTAAGCACGCCGCCAGCGTTCGTCCTGAGCCAGGATCAAACTCTCCGTAGATGAATTTGCCCCGGCCGAGAACCGAGACCTGACAGATCTCGATGTCATCAACCAAAGGAACCCACGACCCGACCGGACAACCGACCAGGCCACGGGGGTTTGTTACTTGGCACTGACTTTCGGCACGCTGTTGAGTTCTCAAGGAACGGACGCACACCAACTCCACCCTTCCGGGCTTCGTCGATCGCGGCTTGTCCGACTCTACGCCGTCCTCCGGAGCTCTGCACCCTGGGGGTGGTCTCCGTGGCCCTCGCGGGCTCCGTCCGGCGCGAAGAAGACAGTACACGAGTCCGGGGGGCCGTGCACACGGGGTCTCCGTCACACCCCGCGGCCCGCTCAGAGTCCGAGGAAGGACTCCAGGCCGACGGTCAGACCGGGGCGGCCGCCGACCTCTCTGACCGCCAGGAGCACGCCGGGCATGAAGGAGGACCGGTCGTAGGAGTCGTGCCGCAGGGTCAGCGTCTCGCCGGCGGCCCCCATGAGGACCTCCTGGTGGGCGACCAGGCCGGTGAGCCGGACCGCGTGGACGGCGATCCCGTCGACGTCGGCACCGCGGGCACCGGGCAGCGAGTCGGTGGTCGCGTCCGGGGACGGCGGCAGGCCGGCGGCGCGGCGGGCGGCGGCCACCAGCCCGGCGGTGCGGACAGCCGTGCCCGAGGGGGCGTCGACCTTGTTGGGGTGGTGCAGCTCGACGATCTCCGTCGAGGGGTAGAAGCGCGCAGCCTCCTGCGCGAAGCGCATGAGCAGGATCGCCCCGATGCCGAAGTTGGGGGCGATCACGACACCGACGTCGGGCTTGGGCTCGAGC
This sequence comes from Geodermatophilus sp. SYSU D00700, assembly GCF_054050255.1. Classification (NCBI taxonomy): domain Bacteria; kingdom Bacillati; phylum Actinomycetota; class Actinomycetes; order Geodermatophilales; family Geodermatophilaceae; genus Geodermatophilus; species Geodermatophilus sp. SYSU D00700. Next base: position 197,227 of record NZ_JBJGZA010000005.1, read on the forward strand.
CACTCGGCCACGGTGGCCAGGCGCTGCTCGTCGAAGCCGGTCGTGCCCACGACACAGGAGATGTCCTGGTCGATGCAGAACCGGATGTTGTCCATGACGACGTCCGGGCGGGTGAAGTCCACGACCACCTGCGCGCCGGCGTCGGCGACGTTGAAGAGCCAGTCGCCCTCGTCGACCATCGCCACCAGCTCCAGGTCGTCGGCGGCGTTGACCGCCTTGACCACCTCGGTGCCCATCCGGCCCCGCGCGCCCAGCACGCCGACCGGGATGCGCGGTGGCTCGGCCGCCGTCCCGCCGGTGGCCTGCTGGTCGGAGGAAGGGGTGCCGGTGGTCACCGGGCCAGTCTCCCGGGCTCCCGGTCCGGCGCAACCACGGCCCCCGACCTCAGCGGGCGGGGACCACCCGCTCCACGCGCGTCCAGGCCAGCAGTCCGAGGGCGGCACCGGCGACGTCGGCCAGCCAGTCGGTGACCGATCCCGAGCGCTGCAGGTCCGACAGCGCCTGCACCACCTCGCTGACCCCGCCGTAGACGACGAGCAGGACCGCGAGCGGGAGGGCGCGGATCCCCGCCCACCGGCCGGCGAGGGCCAGCGCCAGGAAGAGCACCGCGTGCACCAGCTTGTCGGCGCCGGGCGGGGCCGAGGGGACGTCGGAGCCGGGGGCGAAGAGGACTGCGAGCGAGACGAGCACCGTCACCGCGAGGACACCGCGGGAGAGCGCGCCGTGCACGCGGAGCGCGGGGTGGCGGGATCGGACGTCCACGGGTGTCAGAGCCGGTCGAGGTCGGACTCGCGGTAGGGACCGACGACGGCCAGGCAGGTCTCGCGGCCGAGCAGGTCGACGGCGACCGCCCGGACCTGGTCCTCGTCGACGGCGGCGATCCGGTCGAGCACCTCGCGCACCGGCACGTACTCCCCGTGCGACAGCTCGCTCTTGCCCAGCCGGCTCATCCGCGACCCGGTGTCCTCGAGGCCCAGGACCGTCCCCCCGCGCATCTGTCCCTGGCCGCGGGCGACCTCCTCGGGAGTCAGCCCGTCCGCCGCCACCCGCGCCAGCTCCTCGCGGACCAGGCGGAGCACCTCGGGGACCCGCTTCTTGGCGCAGCCGGCGTAGACGGAGAACGTGCCGGTGCCCGCGTAGGAGGTCAGCGCGGAGCCCACGCTGTAGACCAGGCCGCGCTTCTCGCGGATCTCCTGGAACAGCCGGGAGCTCATGCCGCCGCCGACCGCCGTCTCCAGGACCGCCGCGGCGTACCGGCGCTCGTCGAAGCGGCTCAGGCCCAGGCCGCCGTAGAGCAGGTGGGTCTGCTCGGTGCGGCGGGCCACCAGGCCGGAGGGCCGGGCGGGCCGGGCCGGCCGCAGCTCCTCGCCCCGCCGCAGCGGCGCCGGCAGCACCGAGCCGGACAGCCGGTCCCCGAAGACCGCCGTCACCAGGTCGAGGACCTGCTGGTGGTCCACCCGGCCGGCGGCCGTGACCACCATCGAGGGGATCGCGTAGCGCGAGCGGTACCAGCCGTCGACGTCGTCGCGCGTGAGGCCCTCGATGGAGTCGACCGTGCCGAGGACCGAGCGGCCCAGGGCGGTGTCGCCGAACAGCGTCTCGGCGAACAGGTCGTGCACGAGGTCGGAGGGCTCGTCGTCGCGCATGGCGATCTCCTCGAGCACCACCGTCCGCTCCGACTCGAGGTCCTCGACGGTGTTGAGCGCCTCGGTCACCAGGTCACCGACCAGCGTCACCGCCAGCGGCAGGTCGCTGGCGAGCACGTTGGCGTAGTAGCAGGTGTGCTCCTTGGCGGTGAAGGCGTTCATCTCACCGCCGACGGCGTCCATCGCCGTCGCGATCTCCATGGCGCTGCGGCTGCGGGTGCCCTTGAACAGCAGGTGCTCGAGGAAGTGCGAGGCGCCGGCGACGCGGTCGGTCTCGTCGCGCGAGCCCACCCCGACCCAGATGCCGAGCGTGGCCGAGTGGACGCCGGGCATCGTCTCGGTGAGCACGCGGAGCCCGCCGGGCAGCACGGTGCGCTCGACCCGGCCGCCGACCTCGTCGACGTCCAGGGTGCTGGTCACACCGACCGGGGCCGGGACGGAGGCGAGGTCGGCAGACCCCGTCCCCACCCCGGCCCCGGTCGGGCTCAGGTCGGCAGCCGTGTCAGGCCTCCGCGGGAGCGTCGGCCGCGGGAGCCGCGTCGCCGGCGGCAGCGCCGTCGCCGGAGGCGGCGCCCTCGGCGTCCGCGGCGACCGGGACCAGGCTGATCTTGCCGCGGGCGTCGATGTCGGTGATCTCGACCTGCAGCTTGTCCCCGACGTTCACGACGTCCTCGACCTTGCCGATGCGCTTGCCGCCACCGAGCTTGCTGATGTGCACCAGGCCGTCCTTGCCCGGCAGCAGCGAGACGAAGGCGCCGAACGGCGTCGTCTTGACCACGGTGCCGAGGAAGCGCTCCCCCACCTTCGGCATCTGCGGGTTGGCGATCGCGTTGATCCGGTCGACCGCGGCCTGGGCCGAGGGGCCGTCGGAGGCGCCGACGTAGATGGTGCCGTCGTCTTCGATGGTGATCTCGGCGCCGGTCTCGTCCTGGATCGAGTTGATCATCTGGCCCTTCGGGCCGATGACCGCACCGATCTTGTCGACCGGGATGCGCACCGTGGTCACCCGCGGCGCGTAGGGGCTCATCTCGTCGGGGGCGTCGATGGCCTCGTTCATCACGTCGAGGATGTGCAGCCGGGCGGCGCGGGCCTGGGTCAGCGCCTGGGCGAGCACGTCGGACGGGATGCCGTCGAGCTTGGTGTCCAGCTGCAGCGCCGTGACGAAGTCCTTGGTGCCGGCGACCTTGAAGTCCATGTCACCGAAGGCGTCCTCGGCGCCGAGGATGTCGGTCAGCGCGACGTACTCGGTCTTGCCGTCGACCTCGTCGGAGACCAGGCCCATGGCGATGCCGGCCACCGGGGCGCGCAGCGGCACACCGGCGTTGAGCAGCGACAGGGTGGAGGCGCAGACCGAGCCCATCGACGTCGAGCCGTTGGAGCCCAGCGCCTCGGACACCTGCCGGATCGCGTAGGGGAACTCCTCGCGGTCGGGCAGCACCGGCAGCAGCGCCCGCTCGGCGAGCGCGCCGTGGCCGATCTCGCGCCGCTTGGGCGAGCCCACGCGGCCGGTCTCGCCGGTGGAGTACGGCGGGAAGTTGTAGTTGTGCATGTAGCGCTTGCGCGTCTCGGGCGAGAGCGTGTCGAGCTGCTGCTCCATGCGGAGCATGTTCAGCGTGGTGACGCCCAGGATCTGGGTCTCTCCGCGCTCGAACAGCGCCGAGCCGTGCACCCGGGGGACGACCTCGACCTCGGCCGACAGCGGCCGGATGTCGGTGACGCCGCGGCCGTCGATGCGGACCTTGTCGCGCAGGATCCGCTGCCGGACGACCTTCTTGGTGACGGCGCGGAAGGCGGCCGAGACCTCCTTCTCGCGGCCGGCGAACTGCTCGGCCAGCGAGGCGAGGACCTCGTCCTTGAGCGCGTCGGTGGCGTCGTTGCGCTCGGTCTTGCCGGCGATCGACTGGACCTGGGTCAGGCGGTCGAGCGCGGCGGCCTCGACGGCGGCGTAGACGTCGTCCTGGTAGTCCAGGAAGCGGGGGAACTCCGCGACCGGCTTGGCGGCCTTCTCGGCCAGCGCGGTCTGCGCCTCGCACAGCGCCTTGATGAAGGGCTTGGCGGCCTCGAGACCCTGCGCCACGACCTCCTCGGTCGGCGCGGCGGCGCCGCCGGAGACCAGCTGGATCGTCCGCTCGGTGGCCTCGGCCTCGACCATCATGATCGCGACGTCGCCGTCGGGCAGGACGCGGCCGGCCACGACCATGTCGAAGACGGCGTCCTCGAGCTCGGCGTGGGTGGGGAAGCCGATCCACTGGCCGTTCACCAGCGCGACGCGGGTGCCGCCGACCGGGCCGGAGAACGGCAGGCCCGACAGCTGGGTGGAGGCCGAGGCCCCGTTGATGGCCAGCACGTCGTAGAGGTGCGCCGGGTCCAGGGCCAGGACCGTGATGACGACCTGGACCTCGTTGCGCAGACCCTTGGCGAAGGTCGGGCGCAGCGGCCGGTCGATGAGGCGGCAGGTGAGGATCGCGTCCTCGCTGGGGCGGCCCTCGCGGCGGAAGAACGAGCCGGGGATGCGCCCGGCGGCGTACATCCGCTCCTCGACGTCGACCGTCAGCGGGAAGAAGTCGAAGTGCTCCTTGGGGTGCTTGCCGGCCGTGGTGGCCGACAGCAGCATGGTGTCGCCCATGCTGACGACGACCGAGCCGGCGGCCTGCTTGGCCAGCCGCCCGGTCTCGAAGGTGATGCTGCGGCTGCCGTAGCTGCCGTTGTCGATGACCGCGGTGGCGGTGGTGACCCCGTCCTCGGGGTCGTACTCGGCCGCGGTGCTGGTCGCTGTGGTGGGTGCGGACACGTCGTCCTCTTCCTACGTCGCATGCGGCGACGTCCTCTTCGTGGCGTCCTGCGCCGGACTGCTCCGGGGTGACCGGTCTTCGATCGAAGCCCCCGGGGTCGTTCCCCCCGCGAGGGAGGTGCATGCCCGGGGGCCACCACCGAGGACCGACCAGCGGCGGGGTGCGCGCGGCGGGAGCCGTGGTCTCGCGGGGCGGGTGCCCCACGAGAGAGGGGACCGTCCCGGGCGGGACGGTCCCCTCTGGGTCAGCGGCGCAGACCGAGCCGCTCGATGAGCGAGCGGTAGCGGGTGATGTCGGTCTTCGCCAGGTAGTTCAGCAGCCGCCGGCGGCGGCCGACCAGCAGGAGCAGGCCCCGCCGGCTGTGGTGGTCGTGCTTGTGCTGCTTGAGGTGCTCGGTCAGGTCGCTGATCCGGCGGGTGAGCATCGCGACCTGGACCTCGGGCGAGCCCGTGTCCCTCTCGACCGTCGCGTACTCGGTCATGATCTGCTGCTTCGTCGCGCTGTCGAGCGCCATGGGCGGGCCTCCGGGCCTGGTCACGTGTGGCCCCCGGTCTGGGTCACGGGGGCAGCTCGCACACACGTCGGGCGGTGCCCGACCACCCGAGGTTACCAGCGGGCCGACGGGGCCCCGGCGGTGATCACCCGGCGGGGGGCAGCCCGAGCACCGCGCGGGTGCGCGCGATGTCGTCGGCCATCGCCGTGACGAGGGCGCCGGCGTCGGCGAAGGAGGTCATCGGCCGCAGCCGCGAGACGAACTCGACGCCGACGTGCTCGCCGTAGAGGTCGCCGGAGAAGTCGAGCACGAACGCCTCGACGGTGCGCCGCGAGCCGTGGAAGGTCGGGTTGGTGCCGACCGAGATCGCCGCCGGGGCGCTGTCGCGGGTGGCACCCGACGGGTCGCGGGTGACCAGCGCGCCGGCGTAGACGCCGTCGGCCGGGATCGCGGTGAACGGCGGGCTCTCCACGTTCGCCGTCGGGTAGCCCAGCTCCCGGCCGCGCCGGTCACCGCGGACGACGACGCCGTCGACCCGGTGCGGGCGGCCCAGTGCCCGCGCCGCGCTCTCCATGTCCCCGGCCGCGACACAGGCGCGGATGTAGGTGGAGGAGATGGTGACCGCGCCGTCGGCCGAGTCGTCGCCGGCCAGCGGGATCCCCTCGACGGCGAAGCCGAAGCGGCGGCCCTCCTGGGTCAGCGTCGTGACGGTGCCGGCCGCCCGGTGCCCGTAGGTGAAGTTCTCGCCGACGACGACCGCCGCCGCGTGCAGGTCCTCGACGAGCGCACCGTGGGTGAACTCCTCGGGCGTGAGCCGGCTGAACTCCCGGGTGAACGGGATGACGCACATGCCGTCGACGCCCAGCCCGGCGACCAGCTCGGCCTTGCGGTCGAGAGAGGTGAGGATCGCCGGGTGCGAGCCGGGGCGGACCACCTCGGACGGGTGCGGGTCGAAGGTGACCAGCACGCAGGGCCGGCGCATCGCCCGCGCCCGCTCGACGGCGGTGCCGATGAGCTGCTGGTGACCGCGGTGGACGCCGTCGTACATGCCCACCGTGACCACCGTCCGGCCGAGGTCGGCCGGGGTGGCCGCGGTCCCACGCCAGCGCCGCACGCGCCCCGCTCCCCCGTTCCCAGCCGGGTCGCTCAGGCGACCCGGTGCAGCCAGCCGTGGGTGTCGGGCACCCGGCCGTGCTGGATGTCGAGCAGCTGGGCGCGCAGCGACGTGGTGACCGGGCCGGGGGCGCCGTCGCCGACGGTGAAGTCGCCGGTGCGCGCCCGGACCTCGCCGACGGGGGTGATGACGGCGGCGGTGCCGCAGGCGAAGGTCTCGGTGACCGTGCCGTCGGCGACGCCGGAGCGCCACTCGTCGACGCTGAAGCGGCGCTCGGTGACCCGCATGCCGCGCTCGCGGGCCACCGAGACGAGCGACTCGCGGGTGATGCCGGGCAGCAGCGTGCCGGTGAGCTCGGGGGTGACCAGCTCGGCGTCGTCGCCGGAGCCGAGGACGAAGAACAGGTTCATCCCGCCCATCTCCTCGACGTAGCGCTTCTCGACCGCGTCGAGCCAGACCACCTGGTCGCAGCCGGCGGCGATCGCCTGCTCCTGGGCCAGCAGGCTCGCGGCGTAGTTGCCGGCGCACTTGACGTCGCCGGTGCCGCCGGGCGCGGCGCGGATGTAGTCCTCCGAGAGGTACACCGACACCGGGTGCACCCCGCGCGGGAAGTAGGCCCCGGCCGGGCTGGCGATGACGAGGAAGAGGTACTCGTTGGCCGGCCGCACGCCGAGGAAGGGCTCGGTGGCCAGCTGGTAGGGGCGGATGTAGAGCGTCTGGTCCGCGCCGGTGGGCACCCAGTCGCGGTCGGCGTCGACCAGCGCGTCGACGGCGCTGATGAAGGCGTCCTCGGGCACCGGCGGCATGGCCAGCCGGCGGGCGCTGCGGGCGAAGCGGGCCGCGTTGGCCTCGGGCCGGAACGTGGCCACGCTGCCGTCGGGCTGGGCGTAGGCCTTGAGCCCCTCGAAGATCGACTGGGCGTAGTGCAGGGCGGCGGTGGCGGGGTCGACCTGCAGCGGCGCGTACGGGGCCAGCCGGGCGTCGTGCCAGCCGCGGCCGGCCGTGTACTGGGCCACGAACATCGAGTCGGTGAAGTGGCGCCCGAAGCCGGGGTCGGCCAGCACCGCCTCGCGCTCCGCGGCCGAGCGGCGGGTCACGTCCTCCACGGTCACCGGCACGCCCTCGGTGAAGACCCGGGAGGAGGTGCGGCTGTCGGCGAGCGTGTCGGTCATGTCTCCCACCTGCGTGAGCTCGTGCTGGAGCCGGGCCGGCGGACGACCGGCCCCGGGCTCACAGTAGCGCCGGGCCCGGCGGCGGCCGGGGGCCGACCGCCGCCGCGGGGGATCAGGGCCGGTCGGGCGCCGAGCTCTCGATGACCTCGTAGGACCACAGGTGGTGGGAGTCGCTGGCCGCGGGGGCGAGCTCGTCGCCGCCGCCCTGGTGCGCCCGGGCGAAGTCCTGGCCGCCCTCCCAGGCCCGGTAGGCCTCCTCGCTCTCCCACCGGGTGTAGACGAGGTACTGGTCGGTGCCCTCGAGCGGGCGCAGCAGCTCGAACCACTCGAAGCCGGGGGTCTTCTCGACGGCACCGCCGCGGCCACGGAAGCGCTCCTCGAACCGCTCCTGGGCGTGCGGCGGAACGGTGATGGCGTTGATCTTCACGACGCTCATGCGCTCCCCTTGCCCCTCGCCGTGCCCCGGCTAACCGGAGCGGGGACCGGCCCACCGGGCGAGGATGGCGCGGTGACACAGGACAAGCGGCCCGGCGTGCTCTTCGACGTCGACGGCACCCTGCTCGACACCAACTACCTGCAGGTCCTCGCCTGGTGGCAGGGCTTCCGCGACACCGGGCACGACGACGTGTCGATGGCCGACTGCCACCGCTCGATCGGCATCGCGAGCGAGGAGCTGGTCGTCCACCTGCTCGGGGACGAGGCGACCGACGTCGAGGAGGTGTCGGAGGCCAAGAACCGGCGCTACGAGCCGCTGCGCGAGCTGGTGACCCCGTTCCCGCGCGTGGACGACCTCCTGGCCGCGTGCCGGGACCGGGGGCTGGCCGTGGTGCTGGCCACCAGCGGCAAGGAGTCGGACCTGGAGTGGATGGTGCCGGCGATCGGCGGCGAGGACGTCGTCGACGGGACGACCTGCTCGGCCGACGTCGAGTCGGCCAAGCCCGCGCCGGACCTGCTGCTGACCGCCGTCGAGGCGCACGGCCTGGACGCGTCCCGCACCGTGGTCGTGGGGGACACGGTCTGGGACGTGCAGTCCGCGCAGGACGCCGGGCTGCCGTGCATCGCGCTCACCTGCGGCGGCATCTCGCGCGCCGAGCTGCTGGAGGCCGGCGCCGACGAGGTCTACGACGACCCCGCGGACCTGCTCGCCCACCTCGACGACTCGCTGATCGGGAAGGCCGCCGGGTGAAGGACCCCCGTACCCCCCACGCCTCGCACGCTCGGCGCGGGCCCCTGCACGGGAGCCGTTCCAGCACGTCACTCGGGGAAGCCGACCGCGACCCGGGCGGTGGAGCCCGCGTCCTCGACCAGCGCGACCAGCCGGCCCGCGGGGTCGACGGCAGCGACCAGGCCCGGACGGCCGGTCGCGGGCACCCGCTGCCCGTACCCGAGGGCCCGCGCCTCGTCGTCGGTGAGCCGGCGCTCGGGGAAGACGGCGGTCGCGGCGTCGGTCAGCCCCAGCACGCCCGGGCCGCCCCCGGCGGCCAGCGCGGCCGCCGCCTCCTCGACCGGAGCGGCCCGCTCGGTGGTGAACGGCCCCGACGCGGTGCGGCGCAGCGCGGTGAGGTGGCCGCCCACGCCGAGGGCGGCGCCGGCGTCACGGGCGATGGCGCGCACGTAGGTGCCCGCGGTGCAGGCCACGGCGACCTCGACGTCGACCAGGTCGGGCGTGGGCCGCGAGAGGGCGTGCACGTCGATCCGGTGCACCGTGACCGAGCGCGGCTCCAGCACGACCTCCTCGCCGGCCCGCACGCGGTCGTAGGAGCGGCGGCCGCCGACCTTCACCGCGCTCACCGACGAGGGCACCTGCGACAGCGGGCCGGTCTGGGCGGCGAGCGCGGCGCGGACGGCGCCGTCGTCGAGGTGCGCGGCCGAGGTGGTGGTGAGCACCTCGCCCTCGCGGTCGTCGGTGACCGTCGTCTGCCCGAGCCGGATGGTGGCCTCGTAGACCTTGTCCGAGCTGCCGAGGTGGCCCAGCAGGCGCGTGGCGGCGCCGACGCCGAGCACGAGCAGCCCGGTGGCCATCGGGTCGAGGGTGCCGGCGTGGCCGACCCGGCGGACCGAGAGCACCCGCCGGGCGCGGGCGACGACGTCGTGCGAGGTCATCCCGGCGGCCTTGTCGACCAGCAGGACCCCGGGGGCGACGTCGGCGTCGGCGGCGCGGCGGCGGCTCATGCGCCCACCGTCGCAGGTGCGGTGAGCCACCTGTCCCCCGCCACCCGGGCCAGCACCGCGACCAGCCGCAGGACGACGAACAGGGTCAGCCCGGTCCACACACCGGCCAGCCCCCAGCCGAGGGGGCCGGACAGCAGCGACAGCGGGAGGAAGCCGACCAGCGCCGCGCCGACGGTCACCGTGCGCAGGTAGCCGACGTCACCGGCGCCCATGAGGACGCCGTCGAGGGCGAACACCACCCCGGCCAGCGGCTGGAACCCGGCGAGGAACCACCAGACCAGCTCGGCCTGCGCGCGCACCGCGGGGTCGCCGGTGAACAGCGGCACCAGCAGGTCGCGGCCGGCCAGCAGCAGCACCGCGACGAGCACGCCGGTGCCCAGCCCCCACAGGGTCACCCGCCGCGCTGTGGCGCGGGCCTCGTCGGGGCGGCCGGCGCCCAGCGCGTGCCCGACCAGCGTCTGGGCGGCGATCGCGTAGGCGTCGAGGACGAGCGCGAGGAACAGGAACAGCTGCAGCGCGATCTGGTGGGCGCCCAGCTGCGCCTGCCCCGCGCGCGCCGCCACGCCCGCCGCGACGAGGAAGGCCAGCTGCAGCACGGTGGCGCGCACCAGCAGGTCGCGGCCCAGGACCAGTTGCGCGCGGACGGCCGACGGGCGCAGCCGCCAGTCGGCGCCCTCGCGCAGCAGCGCCCGCACGAACAGGGCCGCCGTCAGCGACTGGCCGGCGAGGTTGGCCACCGCCGACCCGGGCAGGCCGAGACCGGCGGGGTACACGAGCAGGGGGCACAGCGCCAGGCTGAGCAGGCTCCCGGCCAGCACGAAACGCACCGGCCGGCGCAGGTCCTGCACCCCGCGCAGCCACCCGTTGCCGGCCAGGGACACCAGCAGCAGCGGCGCGCCGCAGCCGGCGATGCGCAGCCACTGCTCCCCCGCGGCGGCCACCTCCCCGGGTCCGCCGGCCAGCGCGCGGGTCATCGGCCCGGCGAACAGCTGGAACAGCAGGACGACGCCGGCGCCGAGCAGCAGCGCCAGCCAAGTGGCCTGCACGCCCTCGGCGACGGCGCCGGCCCGGTCGCCGGCCCCGGCGCGGCGGGCGGCGCGGGCGGTGGTGCCGTAGGCGAGGAAGTTGAGCAGCGCGGCGGCCCAGGCCAGCAGCCCGCCGCCGACGGCCAGCCCGCCCAGCGGCACGGTGCCCAGGTTGCCGATGACGGCCGTGTCGACCAGCAGGTACAGCGGCTCGGCGGCCAGCACGACCAGGGCCGGTGCCGCGAGCGCCACCACGCCCGGGGGCCGCCGTGCCCGCGGGCCGGGGCCGGGAGCCCCGTCCGCTGCCGGGAGTGGATCGGGAGGAGACCGGCGGGGTGCGGAGCTCATCCCTCGAGGAGCCGGTCCCGGATGGTGCGCACCGTGGCGTCGCGGTCGGCCGAGGAGGTGAAGCCGGCGGCCGCGCGGTGCCCGCCGCCGCCCAGCGCGATCGCGATGCGGGCGACGTCGGTGGCGCCGCGCGAGCGCAGGGACACCGACCAGGTGCCGTCGTCCTGGCCCTTGAGCACGCAGGCGACGTCGGCCTCGGCGGTCACGCGGACGACGTCGACCAGCGCCTCGAGCTGCTCGCCGGGCAGGCCGTGCTCGGCCGCCTCGGCGGTGCTCGACCAGGTCCAGACCAGGCCGCTGCCGACCTGCGGTTCGAGGACCGCCCGGCCGGTGACCGCCGAGAGCAGCCGCAGCCAGCCGAAGGGGGCGGTGTCGAACAGTCGCCGGCTGATGGTCGCGTGGTCGATGCCGGTGGCCAGCAGCCGCGCGGCGAGGGTGTGCGTCTCCGGCCGGGTGCTGCCGAAGCGGAACGACCCGGTGTCGGCGGCCAGTCCGGCGTAGAGCGGCGTCGCGAGCTCCGCGTCGAGGTCGACGCCGAGCTCGTCGAGCAGGCCGGCCACCAGGACGACGGTGGCCGGGGCGGCGGGGTCGACCAGCCGCACGTCGCCGAAGCCGGGGTTGCTGGCGTGGTGGTCGACGACCACGGAGGTCCCGGCCCGCTCGAGCAGCCCGGCCAGCTCCCCGAGCCGGGCCGGGGAGGCGGCGTCGAGGCTGACGAAGACGTCGGGAGCGCCGGGCACCGCGGTGGAGGGCAGCAGTCCCTCGGCGCCGGGCAGCCAGCCCAGGGATGCCGGCAGCACCGGCCGGCCGGGGAACGTGGCGCTCACCCGCGCGCCGCGGCGGCGCAGGCCCTCGGCGAGCGCGAGCGTGCTGCCGAGGGCGTCGGCGTCGGGCTGCACGTGCCCGGAGAGGACGACGCTCGCCCCCGCGTCGGCGGCCGCGGCGAGGACCGTGCCCGGCGTGCGGGGGGACGGGGCCGCGGGCAACGGCTCAGGCACCGGTGCCGGAGTCGCTGGGCGGCGCGAAGTCGGTGTCGTCGACCTCGCGCCCCCCACCGATGCCGTACCCGGGACCGCCGTCGTCGGGCTCGTCCTCGGCGATGCTCGGCGTGGTGCCGATCTGCCCCTCCCGCCCGCCGTCGGTGGGGTCACCCGCGTCGGGCTCGGCCCGTCCGCCGAGCTCCGAGCGGCCCAGCCCCTCGTCGGGCAGGTGCGGATCGGGGTCGTTCTCGCTCACGAGGCACTCCTGTGGCGCGCGGGCGCGCTGTCGTCGGACTCCTCGTCGGCGGCCGGCTCCGACGGGGCCTCCTCGTCGTCCTCGGGGTGCCGGTAGGGGTCGGCGTCCCCGGCGTAGGTGGCGTTCTCGCGCAGCCGGGCGAGCTCGGCGTCGGCCGACCGGACCCGCTCGAGCGCCGCGTCGAGCTCCCGGGCGGTGTCGGGGACGACGTCGGAGACGAACGTCAGCGTCGGGACGAACTTGATGCCGGTCTGCTTCCCGACCGTCGAGCGCAGCACGCCGGTGGGGGGGGGGGGGGGGGGGGGGGGGGGGGGGGGGGGGGGGGGGGGGGGGGGGGGGGGGTTTTTTATGGTGTGGTACCGGGCGGCGGCGGTGTACGCCGCGGGCGGGACGGTGTTCAAACG